>CALCBO010000234.1 GCA_937897245.1 uncultured Caryophanales bacterium
ACAGGCGAATTTGAAGGTGCTCCTGGAGAAGATGTACCTATTCAATTTGCTATTGTAGGAGACAATCAACCTGTTGGAATTTTAGGTTTATGGAAACATTATGATAATTCAATGTTTAGAGATGTTTGGGGAAATAATGAAGATGAACCAGATTCTCAACCAATTCGTTTTATTTCAGATGATGAAGCTAAAAAGATAAATCAATTTAAACTATATTATTTTACACCAACACATTCATTTGGAAAAAAACAATATACTGTTGAAAAAAAAGATAGAATGTTTGATAGAGGTTTCGATTTTACAATGAGTGATGGAACTGATTATCGTCTTCAAGAAGTGCAAAAGAAACAAGAAAAAGTAAAAACATTAACAAAACAACAAAGTAGTAATCAATAATGTATTAAGAAAGTAGCATGTAGTTATTGCTACTTTTTCTATTCTTTGGTAAAATGTCAGTAGTGATTGATATCAATCAATCGTCTAATGTGAGTGAGTTGTAAACTACTTCGTCGTTCGCACCATATTAATATGCCGATATAGTTTAGTGGTAAAACAGGTCCTTGGTAAGGATCAGCGGTAAGTTCAATTCTTACTTTCGGCACCATTTAAATGATTAGAACTGTTTTTGTAGTTCTTTTTTTTGTTGCATACTATTTTTTTATGTGATATAGTGTTGAGTGTAAGGTAGGTTATGATTGTGAGAAAAAATATTTGATATTTACTTTGATTTTGTTCTTAGTTATGCTATGTTTGCCATTTAATGTTTTGGCAGAAACCTGTGATATTGATAAACTTACAATACTATCGGTTTCTTTGAAAGATAAAACCGGTGGTGTAGTAGAATTAAATAATGCTACTGTAGAAGATAAAACTATTAATTTAGATTTATTTATGTCTGATGTTGGTGATTATATTCAATATGAGTTGTTAGTAAAGAATGATTCAAAAGAAGATTATGAATTTGATAAAAATAGTATTAAAATTAGTTCAGATTATTTTGATTATTCTTTAGAATCACAAGATAATTCTAATATTGTTAAAGCTGGTTCTACTAAGAAGTTATTATTAAAAGTTAATTATTCTAAAGAAGTTCCGAGTGATTTATTTGAAACAGGAGTTTATAGTTATAATAATGTAATGAAGTTACCTTTATCTAATGAAAAAGTAAGTGTTACAAATGTAATGAATAATCCTAGTACAGGTTTTTCATTATTTATTTTTATTACAATTATTCTTTTAATTATTTTAGGAATATTGTTCTTATTATTAAAGCGAAAGAAAATTAGTATGTTTATGATTTTATTATCACTATTTGTTATTCCAATAGGTACTTTGGCTTTATGTAAAAGTGAAATAAGTATTAATTCTAATATTAGTATTAGAAAAAGTGAGATATTTCAACTAGATTTTGCTTGTAGTCATAATGCAGCATCTAATCATTTAAAGAGTCTTATGCCACTTCAATTAAAATATTACGATGGTATGACATGGAATGATTATATTAATAGTTCAGAGTTTGGTAAGTTAGATGAAGAAGTAAAAGATTTTATATTAGATAGTTTGGATGAAATGATGTCTTTTACATCTGTTGAATTAATAGATTGCTTAGATAATGCATCTTCTTATGAAGAGAGATCCAATTGTTTTAGAAATTATCCATCTATCTATAATATTCAAAGAAATGATAAAATAAATAGTGTAGATCAGGGATATTATGGTGGTCAAGCATATTGTGAACCAGTATAATATATTGTTCAATTTGAATGAGCGGTGTAGTAATTATACTGCTTTTTTGTATGTAGTAATTTTTGTTATAAAAAGTGTAAAGTTTAGTTTATTACTTTAAATGTTATGTGAATAATATTGACATAAAGAATACATATTATATACTTGAGTTATAATAGATAGAGAGTATGGAGTGAAAAGTATGAAAAATTGAAAAATATTTTATTTATATTCTTTTTTATAATGATTATGCCTTTTATAGTTAATGCAAAAGAAGCATGTAGTATTGTTAGTGGCAATGGAAGAGATATAGGTAGTGAAATAGCTTGTGGTACTGAACATTTTTATGTTATAGGAAAAGATGGTAATAATTTAAAAATGTTATCTAAGTATAATTTATATGTTGGTTCTAATTTTAATAAAATAAAACTTGATATTAATAATATATATATTAGACATGAATGTCGTAACGGAAGTTGTTATTATTCTACTAAATATTTTTTTGAAGGTGAAGAAATAGATAACTATTATTTATGGGAAGACAGAATATTGGAAAAATATGGACTAGATGATATATATGATATATGGAATTTTAATGGACAATTTCCGACAGATCAAAAATCTGCAATTTATGATACTGTATATGGTGAAAATTATACAATTGATGGTAAAACTTATAGTAATACCACATATAAATTATATCCTTATACTTCAATAACTGAAAATGTGAGTGGATTTGCAATGCAAAATAAATTAGCACTTGGTGTAACTGGAGAAAAGGGTAATGCTAATTATCCAATAAATGCAGTTCTTACTTTGTTTCCTCATGCTGGTGGACTTTCATCTTATATTGATATGAACAATCTTGATAATTTTGAAAATGGTTATACTAATTTTAAATTTAGAGATGATACTGATGTTAGTTATTTTTTATCAGCTTATTATGAAAATTTATTAGATATGGGATTTGAAATATCTAATGTTGATATGATTAATATGAAAGAATTAAGGGATTTAGTTTCTTCTGTTACTAATAAGAATTTACCTTTATCAGATTGGTATAATAATTCATCATATTCTGAGTTTTAGAAGAAGATAATAATTATAGTTTTACATTAGGAGATTTAAAAGAATATTTATCTGATGATTATTCATGGTTATGGAATACTAGTTATTGGACTAAAACATTAGTTGGTAACAGTTCTGATATAACTGATGATAGTTCTTCTTATGTGTATTTTGTTGCTTCATCTGGGGAAGTATGTTATTCTGCTAGTGATTGTTTTAGCAGTATACCTAGAGCTGGAATAAGACCTGTTGTAACTATGAGTAGTAATAATATTAAGTATTCAATAAAAACTAAAACAGATGGTAATGGAACAATAGAAGTAGTAGATAGTGCTTTTGGAGGAGATACAATACAATTTAAAGTTACTGCTAAAAAGGGATTAAAACTTACTGGTTTAACTATAACTATTGATTCAGGTGAGAAGATTGAATTTGCTGAAGAAACGTACGATGCTGTTTGGCTGCTTTCGAAGTTTGTGCAGATGTCTCTTCATGCATTCCCGCAGATTGACGGGATTGTTTTCAGCGTTCCGGAACTGACAGAGGAGCTGGCACAGCTGCTGCGGGGAATCGCAGTTCGTATGGGGATTGATAAGCAGCATATTTTTATACAGGATTATAAAGAGAGTTTCTGTAATTATCTGTTTTATCAGCCAAAAGAACTCTGGCAGTATGAGGCGGCGTTGTTTTGCTGTGACAGAAATGAGATCAAAGCGTATATGCTCAGAAGGCTGAAGCCGGGGCTTGGAGGCGGAAA
>CALCBO010000235.1 GCA_937897245.1 uncultured Caryophanales bacterium
GTATTTTATTTTTCTTTGTAATACATTAATATCATTTTCTAAAGTATCCATGAGTTCTTTTTTATTCATCATATTCTAAGACCTCCAATACTTTTAGTTAATCTATCTATTTCTTCATTTACAAGTAATAATTCATTCTCAACGGAAATTATCATTCTAATCTCATACATATAAAGATTATCAATTCTACTTAATTCATCTCTAAAATCAAAATCTCTAATTTTAGCTATACCTGTACCTAAAAAAGCTGTTATAAAAGCTTCTAAAACAGTAACAAAAACATTTCTGCTAGTACTTTCAGGATAATTCAAAACATCCTCAATATTCTTAGTATAAATCTTAGCTTCAACTTCATAATTCTTAGAATTATTAACTATTTCAGTATTTCTAGTTTCAACTTCTTCATCATATTCCAATAAATCATTAATTTTCTGATAATCTTTTTTTATAATTGCCTCATATAAAGACTCATCCATATTATCAGGAATATTATAAGTTCTAATAAATCTTTTATATTGATCATTATCTTTTTTCCAAGGAGTTTTAATAATTAAAGTACTGTCAGGTAAGGAATTATCTCCCCAATTAAAAGTACGATAATGACTCTCTAATAATAAATCATCACCAGTAGAACACTCTAAATCATTCTCTTTATACTTCACAATATTATCATTAATAACAGGCCAACCACCACCAGAATAAGCAATAAATCCTGATAATACACCACCCACTACAACATAAGGCATAATAAGATTACAAGTCTCTTTAAAAATCCTAAGATTTTTAATTCTTAAATATTTCTTTTTTTCTTTATCTAAATAAGATAATTCTTTTTGTAATTGTTCACGTCTTTCCTTTAATTCAATTATTTTTTGAATATTCTCTTTTCTTTTTTTATCTTTTTTTCTTTTCTTACTTTTCTTATCCATTAACCATTCCCCCGTAAACGATTTGTATAATATCACAAATTACTTAAAAAAGCAAAATAAAACATTGTTTTTTTATAACTAATAATGATAAAATAATAATAGTAAATAATAAAATAGGAGAGGTAACATGTATATAGATTTAGTAGTATTATTAGTATTAATATTAGTAGTAGGAATATTCTTTAAAAGATTCTCATCTTTTATATTTTTTATTGCTATAATAGATATTACTTTAAGAATACTTGCTTTTATAAAAATAAATTGTGGACTTAATGATTTAGCTAAAGTAATTGGTAAGTATCTACCAGAAAGTATTTTTGATTTAATAGATAAATATACTGGAGATTTAGAATTATTAAATATTAGCTTAAAATGGATATTTGTAGGGACTATGGCTATATTCTTATTCTATATTTGTAAGATATTTATTAAACGTAAAAAAATCTAGTAATCAAACTTAAATGATGGTGATATTATGAAGAATAGAAATGGTTTTTCTTTAATTGAAATATTAGGTGTAATAACAATACTTGGAATATTATCAGTAATGGCTATCGTAGCTTTTAGTCATTTAATAGAAAACTCTAAAGATGAAAAACTATCTCAAGAAAAAAGAACATTATTAATGGCTGCTAAAAGTTATTATCAAGATAATAGGGATAAATTACCTAAAAATATAGGTGATGATTCTTATGTATACGCTAAAGATTTATTAAAAAAGAATTATTTAAAAGAAGAAATAAAAAATAAAAAAAATGAGTCATGTATGAAAGAGTCTTATGTTCTTGTTCATAAAGATAAAAAGGTGAGTTATATATATAGAGTATATTTATATTGTGGTAATGAAAAACCATCAGAAAATGATGAGAACTCTCCAACTATAACTATTAAATTAACTAATAGTAAACAAGAAGATATAACTGAAAATCAAATAAAAGATATTTATTCATATATTAAAATTACTGGTGGAGTATCTAAAAAAACTGGTAAAAACCTATATGTTGAAGGATATCAATATTCTATTTCTGTAAAGAATAATTACTCTGATTATCGAAATGTATATAATTCTGGCTCTTTAAGTGGTAATATGCAAGAAGAAGTTATAATTATAAAAGGATTAGATGAATACATTAATATAGCTGATAATAATACTATTTTTAAGATATCGATAAAAGCTACTAATTCTGAGGGTAAAAAAACAAGTTTAGATATTAATCCAATGGATGCCATAAGAGATAGAAAGGCTCCTATTTGTGATAGTAATATGGCTAATCAAGCCGCTATTGAAGATAATCCTAACACTTGGATTAATGCTGAAAAATATCATAGGAAAGAAAAACGTTCAATTACTGTTATCTGTAGTGATAAAGATGGTAGTGGTTGTATTAGAAGTAAATTTACAAGAACGTGGCCAATAGAAAGAAGTAATTATGAATCAGATGCAGAATATGGATATATTAAAATAATTGATAATGTTGGTAATACTAATATTACTGATAATAATTATCTTAAAAATCCATGTAAAGAGAATTTGATTTTTAAGAATGATACTTGTCGAGTAAGAGTAAAAGTAGATACTACTTATCCTAAAGCTATAGTAAAAGCTTATAAAAGAACAAATAATGGTACAAAAGAGAATAATACTAATGTAATCAAATCTAATGTAAACACAACAGCTGGGGGTAGTAGAATATATCCTAATCAAACATTAACAATTTCTAAAAATAGTTATAATAATTCTCATAATAATTGGTTAAATAAAACTTATTATCCAAATGGTATTATCTATGAAATTGCTATTTCTGATAACATTCATTTATTAAATTGGAAATGGGAAACTAATAAACCTAATATAACTGATTCTTCTAATGAATATAATACATATCGTTCTGGATTAGTAGGTGAGAATAATGAAAAATTATACCCTGATCTTAATCATGACAGTGAAAACTGTGGTCCAAGACAAGACAATATTCTAGTAGATTTTAGAGATCAAGGTATGCGTAAAGGAAGATTAACTATAACTGACAGAGCTGGTAATAAGACTATAATTATAATAGAAGCAAATATTGATTATACTAATCCTACAGTAAGTTGTTCTCTTGCTCAAGATAGTAAATATATAAAAGATAGTGATAACAAAATAGCTATAAATGATAACGCTGCCTCTGATACCGGAACTTCTGGTATAGATAACGTTTATTATACTTTTACTAATTTCGATACTAGTAAACAAACAAGACTTAATGAAATAAGAGTAAGAGATAAAGCTGTAACTTACTATGGTTATGTTACTGCTACTGATAAAGCTGGTAATAGTAGTGGTATAGCTACTTGTAGTGGTTATCTCCATGTTCCAGCAAAATGTGATTCCATTGAATATTCTGATTGGGGAACATGTACAAAAAAATGTGGTACTGGTTCTCAAACAAGAGAAAAAATATCAAAATACAATGGTGGAAGTTGTGGTACCGAAAAACAAGATTGTAATACATATGATTGCTGTAGTAAAGTTTACCATAAAGAGTGTAATGTCTCATGTGGTGATGGTATTAAAAAAGCATATTCAGATTATGATAATAGTCGTTGTAAAGCACAAGATAAACCATGCAAAGCTAAGCCATGTACTGAAAAAAGATATTTCTGTAGAAATCAATGTCCTGATAATCCATATCAAGCAGGTTGTCTTACTGGTAGCACTTATTCTTGGACTTGTAACGGAGGTTGCGATTGGCGTGTTGGTTGGGGAACACTTCATACTACACATGAAGAAGTAACTGTTACACAAGAAAGCAATGGTTGGTATAGAATAGTTGCTGGAAATGGAGTAGGTGAATATATTCGACCAGGTTGTGTAGTAACATCTAAAACTGAGCTTTGTACTCATGCAGACTGTAAAGGATAGTCAAAAGGTGATTAAGATGAAAAAAAATATAATAATAATAACTACAATTATATATTTATTTAATTGTTTTATGTTGTCAATGAATTCATTCAAACAAAAATTATATATTTGAATTGCATTC
>CALCBO010000236.1 GCA_937897245.1 uncultured Caryophanales bacterium
TTTAAAGTCATTAAAATATTACCACTTTTACATTTAATTATTTTCATTTATTTCACTCCATTCTTTTTCTCTAAAACCTACTAATACTTTATTATCTAGTACTAATAATGGTCTTTTTATTAACATACCATCACTTTCTAATAGCTGTAGTTTTTCTTTATCAGTTAAATCATTTAGTTTGTCTTTTAATCCTAATTCTCGATATTTCATTCCGCTAGTATTAAAGAATTGTCTTAGTTCTTTATTACTTTTTTCTAAATATTCTTTTAATTCTTTAGCCTTTGGTGTATCTTCTACTATATTTCTTAATTCAAATGAATAATTATTTGATTCAAGATATTTCTTAGCTTTTATACAAGTAGAACATTTAGGATACCATATTAATAATATAATAATCACCTCTCTATAATTATCATATATAATTAATTATTATTTGTAAAGAAAAAGAAGTCATCTGACCTCTCTTATTATATTTTCTCTTCAATTAATTCACGAATATTAGGAATAATATTATCTTTATCATTTAAAGCATTATACTCTAATTTTAAATCTTCTATTTCTTCATCATTTAATTCATTTAATCTAGTTGTGACTAGGTCTATTCTCTTATGAGCTTTGGCAGTATTCATTAGTGACTTAGAAACATTAATAAAGAACTTATTATCAGCTTTACCTATTTCTGGAATAGAATAAGCTACATCATATTCCCAGTCTCCATTTTTTAATTCATTTTGGAATTCATTACTAGCTTGAAGATTAATTGGTTTAAATGATTCTTTCTTACTATTAGTTCTATCTAAATCCTTAATAATAGATTTATAAATAGCTGTTTTCTTTTCTTGTTTGCTTTCCTTTTCTGCTTCATCATCTTTTATTTCTATAACAGTAAAGGCATCATCATTATTAAGAATAGCATCTACTTCAACAATAGCATCTTCAATTTCTTGATTTAAATCTTCTTCTAATTCTATATCTACTAAATATACTTCATATTCATTTGAATCATTATCACTATTTTTTATAATATCTTCTATATCTTCATTATTAACTTGATAACAAGCTTGTTCTTCAATTAATACTTCATCACTGGATGGAATTAAAGTGAATCTTTTAATTACTGCATCTGTTACAAAATACTCATCTGTTTTAGTATCTTGATAGATAGTAATACGTTCTAATGGTTTCTTTTCTATTATTTCTTCTTCACTATTAATTGTTGTGCCATTCATATCTTCAGGGGCTTCTCCTGGAGTAATATCATTACCATTAGAAGAATTTACTATTTTTTCAGGAACTTCTTCAATATTATCTTTAATAGAATTCATCTTTATCTCAGATACTAGTATTTCTTCTGGTTCATTTATTTCATTATATTTAGATTTATCTACATATATAGCATCAATATTATCTAGAACACTATTTTCTTTATTATTTTTTTCTTCTATCTGTTGCTTTTTCTTCTTTAAAGATTGAATAATACCTTTTTCTTCATCAATAGATTTCTTAATAGAAATAGATTTTTCATTTTCTTGATATTGTTCTTTGATAGATTCTATTCTAATATCCCCTAATTCTTCTTCTGTTAATAAGATAGGTGTTTCCATTTTTTCATCTTGTTTTTTTACTATTTGTTTCATCTTATCATATAATCTATCATATTCATCTATATAATTTTTTAATCTTTTATCAGCTTCTTCGATTTCTTGATTTATATCTTTTACTTTAATAGAAGAATTATCTTCTTTCTTGGCCATTTTTTTTATTTCTACTTTTTGGGAAATTTCATTAAATACTTCACGTATTTCTTGGAGAGTATTGGCTTTAATAGCTTTTTCTTTTAGTAATTCAATTTCATTTAGTTCTTTTTCTAATTGTTCTAAATCTTCTTTATTATGTTTCATTATAATCCTCCTATTCATTTATTTCTTCATCAAATTGTTGGAGTGCATCTTGAATCATCGCAAGTTCTCGCTCATCCTTGATATTTTCTAACTCCATTTTAAGTTTAAAAGGACTATAAGCTGATACATATATATTTTTATGACCATTTTTACCAATACTATGGTCAGTATATCCAACATAAGTTTTTAGTGTATCTTCGCAATCAAAAGTAAATAAAACATCACAAATTACTTCTTGATTGTTTTTATTTAAACGAATCTTTTCTTTTCCCATATTAACACCCATTTTTATTCCTCCGCCTTATTCTTGTATACTATTTAAGTTTATCATTATCACTATAAAAAGTCAATTTCATTTATTGGGAAAATAACGAAATTAGTACCCCTTTACAGTATAATACTTTTTTTATGTTTCTACTCTTAACTGAATAAAATCATTTTCTTTAAATTTTCTTTTATTAGTTATTTTTAAATGATAATAGATATATTTTTCTTCTTCTGTACCTAATGATTTTCTTTCTATTACAGAATTTTGATTATTAGTAATTAAATTAGTAGTTTCATCTGCTTCTGTTAATTCTAAGATTGCTCCTATGTTATTTTCAATTATGATACGATAAGGAATATCTTCATTTATTATTTTACCATCTTTAAAGTTAATAACTTTAAAAATATATTCTCCTTCTTTTAATAAATTAGGAGCACTAACACTTAAATCAAATACTTCTTCTTTCTTAATAATTGGTAAAACAATATTTGCTTCTATATTATCTTTCTTTTCTTTAGGAGTTATAATTATAATTATACCTAAAACAATTACTAGTATTAATAACGAAATAAATAGTCCTAGAAGAAATTTTTCAGATTTAATAATATCTGTTATTTTTCTTTTAGTTTTTCTTTTTTTTAATTCTTTTTTAGTTATTGTCTTTTTATCATTTGTCATATTATTACTGCCTTTCTAGTCTTTCTATTACTGACATTGGATAATTATTTAGTTTATCTTTAGTCTCTCGAGATAAAGTATTAGCTAAAATTGCATTAGATGTATCTTCTGCAATTTTAGTATCTTTAGAAATAGTTGAATTCATATAGATACTTCCATTTATTTTACTGATATTATTATCAATCTTTTTTAAAGAAATAGTCTTTTCATTATAAATATTCTTTTCTTGTTTTTTATATTTAGAACTATAAGTATAATCTTCTCTTATTTTATCTTGTTCAAAGTGATATGAAATATTTAGAGAATGTTTATCTTTATCTAAATCTAATGTACCTAATTCTCTACCTCCAGAGTTTTTAATTTTACTATTAATACTATTTTCTTTATAATTGATTTCTGTTTGATATAGTACTTTATCGTTCTCTGAGTAATAGAATTGACCTTTATTATTTTGATCATCTATATCATATATATATGCCTTTTTATTATCATTATTAAGATAAGTTAGTTCATATTTCAGCGGTTCATTAAAGAATTTAGAAGTATATATATGTAACATATAATATTCTTTGTTCTGTAGGAATACTACTTTATCACTTATTTTATATTTTTTAAAATTTTTAAAAGAATTATTTAGTATTTCACTTGCTTTCTTATCTTTTTTCAAATCTTTTAATATACTATTTAATATTTTATGAATACTTTTATTATCAAATTGAATTGTTAACTCATTAACTTCTTGGTTTATACTATTTATACTCTCTTGTTTTTGATATGTTTTTACGTAGCTATCATCTAGATTATTAGTAAATGATTTTAATATAAAGTCTCTTAAATAGATAATATTATCTTTAGAGGTATTACTTTCTAGAAGAGTTTCAAAATAGTTACAAGTACCATTATTTATATATTGATTAACAATATTTCCTAATAAATAGTATTCTGTTGAATTATCTATTAAGAATTTTGATTTGATTATTTCTTCGTTATCTATTTTTGATTCTATCGAAAAATAAGCTTTTTTAGAATTTTTATCGCTTTTTATAGTTAAATCTGTATCTAATTTATTTAGATTATTAATAATATTATTTTTTTTAGAGTTTTCTAGACTTTGAAGACTATTATTACGATAATATTCACTATCTAATTTAAAAGTTATATTACTGTTTAGAGTAAATGTATCTTGTAGATTTAATTCTTCAAAATTACTAAGATAATGATTTAGTTTAGTACCTACTCTTTTGAATGATTTTCCTAATATAACAGAAGGCTTTGAAAGATTCGAGAAATAAATACCAGTATATATAAGTGATGCGGATATAATTATAAGTATTATACTCATTATTATTCTTTTTATATTACCCATGAACATCACTTCCTACTATTATAATTATAACAAAATGATTATAGTTGTCAATAAAAGAAAAAGACATTATAAATGTCTTTAGGATACTGATTTTGAAGTAAAAGATAAGTCATAATCAAAGTCTTTTGTTTTTACTTCTTGTTCTGTTGGATTATAATAAATATTTAGTTTTACAGTAGTTTCACTACCAGCAGGTATTATCTTTCCTTTAATATCTGAGATAGTGATAGATACTGGTTTTATTATTTTTTGCATTTCTGCATTTTTATAATTGGGGCTTTCTATAATATCAGTTATTTCAGCAGGTAGAGTTCCAGTATTTTTTATAGTTGCTTTATAGACTATTTCATCATGAATTGCTTCTAGGGTAAAATGAAATTTTAGGCGACTACCATTAGGAGTTATTTCGACACTACTACGAGGTTCTTTAGATGAACCTTTGGCTGAAGATATTTTTTCTATATCAGTAAAGATTACAGAAAAAGAGTGTTCTTCATTAGATACTTCTTTAAGACGGGTAGCTAAGACCATAAAGCCTATACCTAAACATATTATAGCAATACATAGTACTATAATTACACTATTTCTGATATGAATCATTTTTAACATAATACTTCACCTCTTTTTATTCTATAGTAAACTTTGGACCTAATTTTAAAGTTATTTCCATACCTTCAGTAATTGGTGTTGTCTCTGGTATACTTTGTTCTTGGACATATCCTACTCCTTCTATGTTTACTTTTACACCCATTTTTTGTAGTAAGTCTTTACTTACTTTACCTGATAAACCAGTTACATTAGGAATAGTTAAATTAGAATCGTTGGTAATCAAATATACCATTTCATTATTAGTAATAGTAGTGTTAGCATTAGGAGATTGTTTAATAATTTTATTACCATTGCCTATAACTGTATAAGGAATTTGGTTGGAATCTAGTATCACTTTAGAATCGTCCAATTTCTTATTAACAAAATTTGGTAATTGATAATCTTTTAATTCTGTTGTATCGGTTGTAGCTTCACCTTTTCCATAGTATTTAGCCATATTACCAACTATTTCTTTAACAGCATTACTAATTGGTTTTTGACTACCATCAGATGGTCTCGCAACTGAGGCATATATAATTACTTGAGGATTACTTTTAGGATATATTCCTGAAAAAGATGATATTATATCTTCTTTTCCTGATAAGTATCCTCCTCCTCTTACATTAGCTATTTGGGCAGTACCAGTTTTACCAATTAATTCGCCATCTTCTAGACGATAACCACTACCGGTATTGCCTATACCATTGACACAATCATCCATTAATTGAAACATTTTTTGGACAGTTGAAGTTGAAGCTACTCTTTCTATTTCAGAACGAGAATTCTCTAATACCTTTTCACCAGTTTCAGGATCAACTATTTTAGATATTAAGTATGGTTCTAATAACATTCCATCATTAGTAAGTGGAGTTAGTGCTTTTACATTTTGTATGGGTGTAGTAGTTATACCTTGTCCAAAACCTGCATTATAGATTTCTGTTTCATATTTAAATTCTAGATTACCTTTATTCTCATTAGGTAATTCTATACCTGTTTTTCGACCAAAACCTATTTTTTTAAAATATTGTCTTAACATTACACTTGACATATGACGATTAATAATATTGATTACTCCAACATTACTACTCATAGCATAACCTTTATCAAAAGTAATATACCCCCAACCATTACGATCCCAGTCTCCTATTTCGGTTCCATCTTCAGTTACATATACTCCAGATTTATATGTTTCATTTCCATCATAAACACCATTTTCCATAGCCGCCATATAAGTAAATGTTTTCATAGTACTTCCTGGTTCATAGGGAGATTGTGATAGCATATCTAGATAATTAGTAATATTTCTTTTATTAGGATCAAAAGAAGGACTACTAGTAGTACCTAAAACAGCTCCAGTTTTAGCATCTAATAATGTTATATGAAACCATTGCCAATCATAATCTACATCAGCATTTTTTATAGCTTGTTCAAGAAAGAATTGAATATTAGAATCAATAGTTAAATAAACATTTTTTCCTTGAACAGCATCTTTCTTTAATATTGGAGTATTAGCTATACGATATCCTTTTAAATCTTTTTGATAAGTAGTTTGACCATTTTCTCCTTTTAAAATATCATTATATTGTTTCTCTACTCCCATTTCACCTTTAATTGTTGAGTCTTCATCACTAGTAGCTTTAGTATAACCTATGGTGTATGAAGCAAAATCTCCTTTAGGATAATATCTACGATAACTTTCTATGAAATCTAGGCCAGGTAGATTCAAATCATCTATTTGTCTTTTAACTATTTCATTTAAGTCTTTTCCTTTAACACCAAATTCAGTTTGATAAACCCCTTCTTTATTTAGATAAGAAAGGACTTCATCTTTTTCCATACCAAGTATAGGAGCTAATTTTTCAGCTGTTTCTTCTTTATTTATGACATGTTGTGGTTTCTTTTCATTAGTAGTTCGTTTAGGGTCTAGATAAGCTATTAACTTATAAGAAGAAACATTTTGAGCTAAAACATCACCATTTGAAGAGTAAATACTTCCTCTTTTAGCTTCTTCTATATCTGTTTTAGAAGTACGGGTACTAGCTAATTTTTTTAAATCTATTCCATCTACTTTAGGTGACAATCCTAATTGTATTACTCTTCCAATCATTAGGCAAAATAAAAGAAGAGATACTAATATCATCACTTTTGAATACTTAATATTATTTTTTCTCTTCTTACGTGCCAAATTATCACTTCCTAATGATTAGTTATCTTCTGTAACTGATTTTATATTACCATTATTATAACTCAATCCTTGTTGTTCTGCAACTTCTTGTATTTTAGTTAAAGAAGCTAATTCGTCAATAGTCATTGCTAGAGATTCATTGGTCTTCTTTTGTTTGTCTATTTCTTTTTTTTGCTTTTCTACTTCAAAATTTATTTCTGCCAAGGTTGCTTTTGAAAAAACTATTGAGATTGGTGAGATTACAAGCAAAAAAATAGCCAATGAATAAAGTAGTTTTTCAAACTTTGACATTTTAACACGTTTTTTTACTTTTCTCATGTACTCATCTCCTATTTTATTTTTTCAATCACACGAAGTCTAGAACTTCTTGCTCTTGGATTATTTTCTAATTCTTGTTCTGTTGGTTTTATTGCTTTACTGGTTACCAATTTATAATCAGGTAGATATTTAGGGGGAATATTTGGTAATCCTTTCACAGCTTGATCAATCTTACATTTCTCATTAAAGAATCTCTTTACTTTTTTATCTTCTAGAGAATGAAATGTAATAACTGCAACTCTTCCACCTATTTTTATTAAATCTAAGGCTTGCTGTAGTGCTGGTTCTATAACATCCAATTCATGATTAACTTCAATTCTAATAGCTTGAAATATTTGTCTAGCTGGATGTTTTTTTAGACGAAATTTTAAAGGTACTGCACTTTTAATTATTTCTACCAACTCTAGAGTTGTTTCTATTGGTTTATCTATACGATATTCTACTATACTTTTAGCAATATTATTGGCGAATTTTGCTTCTCCGTACTCCCTAAATATACGGGCTAATTCTTCTTTAGAATAATCATTTACCACTTCATAAGCTGATAAATACGCCTGTAGTCCTTGTGGTTCTTGAAAATATTTGTCTTTTTCAAGGAGATCTTGCCGCCCTTTTTGCGGCATTTTTTGTAAACCTGTGCTCCAAGCCTTGCCCTTATGGTGCTTTCTATGAAAAGAAGCTTGGAAAGACATCTTTGGGCGGGCAACACGTACTTGTCGTAGTCACGCATATAAGCCATATGAAGCTTGCCGATGGCCAGAAAGTACTCAATGTGGTCGTCGCGCTCCAAAAGATTGAACTTCATATCGTGGCAGGCGTAGAGCATATCACGCATAATAGCCACGTTTTTGGATACGAAGGCAAGGGTCATATCGATCGCCCTTGCGAATACCAGGTTTTCATATATGGCGTAATTGTCCTGATTCTGAATGGTAAGCAAGGCTCTTGGCTTAAGACCGTCTTTGGTGATGTCGTCCCAAAGTTCGCTGTGGGAGGCGGTGTGGGTGACGGTCTTGCTGTTGATCACCCTTACGCTTTCCACGGGCAAAATGGCGTCGGTATCTCTCAAGCGGATTATGGGCTTTGAGAAGATGCGCTTTATGGCAGGCAGGGCGGCGCTTATGCGGTCGATGGATTCCTCAAGTGCCGCAAAATCAAAGTTTTCCCTGATGGCAAACAGGTTTACCTGCTTTTCCGCAAGGTGGTCAAATTCCGCGTAGGTTATATTGTT
>CALCBO010000237.1 GCA_937897245.1 uncultured Caryophanales bacterium
GTTCAGGTGAATAATATCTAGAGTTGCAATAGAATAACTGAGTTTCAACATCATAGTAATAACCTCTATAACGAATAGGGTTAATATTACCGATGAAGGAAGAAGAAGTATTAGTTGTACCATTTGGGTTTAATACAACATGATTGCCCCAAGCATCATAAGCATACTTAGCTTCTACATTTCCATTATAATATAATTCTATTACATCACCAAGATTATTTTTTCTATAGTAATATAAATCATCATTATATTTAAATCCAATAATACCACTTACACCACGAATAAATGTTAAAGTTATATCATCACTTCTTTTTTCTTTAAACATTGATTCTTCATCATTTAGGTAGTTAATCTTTATATCACTAGAATCAGATGGTGTTCCTTTATAAATTCTTTGTCCATCTGCTCCATAATAGAAATTAATTCCTTTATAAGAAGATAATTTGCCATCAGTCCAACTTAAGTTATTACCTTTAAATAATTCTATTTCACCTTTAGAATTATGAGTAACACTTGTTCCTTTATATGTTAATAACTTATTATTTGCATCATAAGAAAAACTAATCTCTTCTAATGGAGCACCAGTATTTTTGTCAAATAATTGTTTACGAGTAATATTACCATTTTTATCGTAGAAATAATCTATGATTTTACCTAGTTTAGTATTTACTTCTCTAGTTAATCTATTTTGATGATCATAAGTATATGTAACATTATTAATACCATCATCAATAGATGTTATCATTCCTCGGTTGTTATATTGATAAGTAATATTCTTTTCTGTTGAAGTATTTCCTATACCGATTTTAAGTTTATCAGTTTCTACAAAATTAGTAGTATGACCATTTGCATGCTTGAAAGATGGTGTTCTTCTATATGAAATATTATCCATTTCAATATCTTGAATGTATGTTCTTCCTAGTCTTTCTTCTTGTAATTGCTCTATGACTGGATCTTTTGTTAAATCATATGTAATTTTTTTATAAACTTGGTTCCTTAATGTTCCTTCTGTTCTAGCACTACTTACAACTTCCTCTAATACTGGAATTTCTTGTGATATTGTTCCAATTTCTTTGATTGATTTTACATTTGTTTGAAAAACTTGCTGTAACCCATTAGAATCTGAAGTGAAAGTTTTATAATATGTCCTTACTTGCTCAATACCTTGGTTTGTACCATATTCTCTATAAGTTTTCGTATCGTAAGTTTCGCCATTGTATTCATATATAATATTCTCTAAATTTTCACCATTTGTAGTAAAATTACATTCTACTTTTATAATCTTAGATAACGAATAGCTTAAGCCATCAATATTTTCATATGTGAAACGCTTAATTAATGTAGATCCTTTATGAATAGTTAATAACTTACCATAAATATCATATGTATATGTATATGTATAAGGATAATTATTCGCATATGTAATTGTTTCAACTTTTCCGGCAGCATTATAAGTATGAGTAATTGTACAATAATCACTTCCTCCAATTTTAATTTGAGTTACATCTCCTCTTTCATTATAAGTAAAATCAATACTTGCTCCTCCTGTTTGACTTAATGTCTTAACAAGTTCTCCTTCATAAGTTAAATTATTTTCTTCACTAGTAGAAGAAGTAATAGGGAATTTACATTTTGTTAAATATGCTCCATATGTATTTGTTACTCTTGCTAATGAACTATTATTAAAATCATAAACAGTACTTACTCTTCCTAAACTATCATAAGTATAAGAATTACCTATTGTCAAAGAATCACAATATTCTTTTTCTTTGGTTACATTACCATTTGTATACTCATAATCAATCAATAAAGATTTAGTTTCATTTTGTAAAGTATTAATAGCCGAGTTAGAGTTATTAATTAATACATTACTTACACTTCCATTTGCATCATAAGTATAAGTCTCACTATAACCAGAATCATCACTTACACTTTTTACTTTACGATATTTATCAATAATAGTAATTTTCTTACTATTACTATTTTTATATGGTTTAGAATAAGTATGTTCAGTTACTTTATTATCTGTTCCACTTTTTTCTAATAATTGATAAGAAGCCATATATGAAGAGATATTACCTTTAAATACTTTCATATCCGCTTGAGGTGTTGTTCCATATTTTACAGTAAAAACATTTGCAAGTAATTTACCATTATCATAGAAAATATCATATTTAAGCAATCGATTATTTTGTGCATGAATATAGTTATCCATATTCTTAATTAAATCTTCATATGTTAATTTTGCTGAAGTTTTTGTTTCTGTTTCTAATCCAACAATATAAGATAAATCAATTGAATGTAATTTTTTATATGTGACATCATCAATTGTTACAGATTCCCCAGAAGTAAATATATTACCATATACTTCACTTCCTTTTAATCCACCGACAAATAATTCAATTTTATTAATTGTGACAGAAAGATTACCCCCATTAAATAAAAGAGATAGTTGAATTGTTTTATCTGAAGTTGTAATACTTGTTTTATTGATTATATGTTCAAAAGGAATAGCAATCTGTTGTAATTCATTAGTTGAATAATCAAGTTCTACTTCTTTTAATGTTGTTGTTCCTTTAATAATTTTTATAATCGGATTTTTTGTTCCATCATCTAAGAAACTAGATGTTGTATCTACCCTAAATTTAATTACCGCGAAAGTGTTTTTATTATATTGTTCATTAATTATATCACAACTGTAATTACTTGTAAGTGTTGCTTCTGTATCCATAACTAAATATGGTTTAGTATTATTTGTAAAGGTATAATATCCATCACTTTCTTTATTAATAATTTGATTGAAGATTAAATCGGTATTTTTTACTTCATAACTTCTATCTAATTCTCCATCTTCATTAAAGTGATATAAGAAATATAATGAACCTGCATTTACTCCATATTCACTATATGGATGCATTCCTACTCTTGTTTGACTTCCTTCGTAATCAAGAACGTAGGATCTATCTATTTTTATTTCTGTTTCACCAATTGAACATTCTTTAAATCTTTTAACAATACTATTTGTAGAAACAAATTCAAATTCTACTTTCTTCTTTAATGTTTGGATACTTGCCAATCTTGATGCATTATAAGTAAAGGTTGTTTCAATATTATCAAATCCTTTTACTTTAGTTAATTGATTTGAACTAAATGTTAATGTACATACTTTACTAGAAGCACTATGAGTTAAGGTAATAGTTGATGTTCCATATGCAATATTTAATACATCACCATCATTAGTAATTTTAGTTAATTTATTTGATGTATCATATGTAAATGTTGTTTCATATGTTTTACTATCACTTACCTGTTTTGTAATCTTAACTAAATATCCAGATGAGTTAAAATACATCTTTTCATATCTATCTACTTCTAAAACATATCTTTCAGTAGTTGAAGATGTATTTACTCTTAATACTAAATAGGTATGTAATGTATCATAATAGACATTAGCTACAGAGTTATCACTTAATACAAATTCATGAGTGATTCCTTGTTTATCTACATAGTAATAGTTATTACCACTAGAATAGATGTATTGATGAACATTTAGCTTCCATCCTGTTGGAAAACCAACATTTGAACTAGATAAACTTCTAGTTGTATAGTTTAAATCAATATTTAATGGCATGAATCTATTTGAAATACTAAATAAATTAATTCCATAATTTAATTCACCTGTTCTTACATTTACTCCATATTTATCCTTTGAACATGTTTGTCCTGTTAAGAATTTTTGATTCTTAATAGATGGATCATCTTCAAGGTATTCCATAACTAATTGAGGAGCATATGTACTTGAATTTGTATGTAATGTTAATGATGAACTTGTAACAATACCAAATCCTACAAAGGTATATGGATTAGATAATAATGTTTCTGTTAAATCTACTTCTCTGTAATATCCATTACTTGTATTTACTACCCTAGTTTTAAATTTGGTGTTAGATAAAATATATCCAGAATTTATTAGATGAACATCTGCATTTACAATTGATGTTCCTTCTTGCTTAAATCTTACTTTAATACTTTTATAACTTCGGTAATTTAACATTCCTTGTTTAATCTTAAAATAAATATATTGACTACTATTACTAGTCATTGTTGTTCCACTTGTAGAAACTACTGCAAGTGTGTTTTTATTAATTGTTTTCATACTTGCTGCTAAAACGTTAACTGTTTGTTTCATTTTTCTTTTCCTCCTTGATTTTTAACAGTTGTTTGATTATTTGGTTGGTTCCTGTTGAACCACTTCCTCCAATTAATCCAATGATTAATGCTTCATATATGTTACTAACACCTATCATTAATTCTTTATTAGTTACATATATCAATATTCCTAATATCCCTCCTAGAAGCATTAATATAAGAGGTATATAGTTATTTAATTTCTCTTTGGAGAATTTCTTTATTACTTCTCCGATTAGATAACAGATTATTAGTATGATTGAGATTCCATTCAATCCCATTTATATCAGTCCTCCTTTCATAAAATAATCTTTATTGGGATCCCTTGTTTCTATTTATATCATTTTTAAAATTTATTCCTATCCCTAAAAATGACCAAAAGAATGGTGTAGTTTTCACACGATTGTTGTCTATTTTCAAACTTATTTGTCAAATTGTATTGTCGTTATTTTTTGTATCTTTTCGTTTTGTGTCAAAAAGCATCAAAAAAATAAACGAATTTTATCCCTAATTTGGGTATAAAAATCGTCATTTTCATTAATTTTTTTAAAATTTTTCTTAAACTTTATAGCTTTTTTATCATTTCAGGATCTACTTTTTCAGATATTTTAAGTAAGTATCTATATTTTCTTTCTTCAACATTAAAATTAGATAGTCCAATTCCTACTTTATTAAAAAGGAAAACACAAAAATCATATTCCATTTTAAAAAATAACATTATCTTCACCGCTACTTTTGTATTAAACTTTTTTAAATTTACTATTTGATTAACACTCTTTACATCTTCATTTATTTCATCCGCTAATTGGGTCTGGCTTATTCCTTTTAGTTTTAAAAATAACTTCATCTTTTTTATTAATTCTTTCTTTTCCTTTTCTATCTTCTTATTCAATTCGTCGATATTTATTATATTATTTAACATATTTCCCTCCTAATAACAAAAAATGAGATAGTTTTTCTATCTCATTATAAGATTTATTTGTTATTATTTTTCCTATTTACCAACTTTAAAATAAATTTTTAATAATAATTAAAAAGGAGATTATTTTACTAATCTCCCTAATAT
>CALCBO010000238.1 GCA_937897245.1 uncultured Caryophanales bacterium
TACCTAATATAGATGGTTCTCCTATTATGGGTAGTAATCAAGATAAGTTAGCTTGTCAATTAATATATGTAAATGATGAAGTAGTAAAAGCTAAAGCTACAGCTATAGATGGAGAAACTGGTGAATATATTTATCAGAATTTTGGTGAAGTAGTTAATTATAAAGAAGATAATAATAATACTTTATATAAGAAATAGTATGTTTTTCTTGTTATAGAAATTATTTATTATAACTAGTTAAAGTAATAGAAAAAAATAATTGACAAAGTACTTAGTATGTTGATTTTACGTTGTTTTCTCTTGATAAAAATTTTTTATATCATCGCTTCTTGGTTGTTTGACACCTATTTTGTGTTTTGCTAGAATAGTGAATTGTCACATGTAAAGAGGTGTAATTATATGATAGATAATAAAGATATTATTACTAGTTGTTTAGAGAATCCTTCGTTGATATTTCGTTATATCAAAACAGGAGAAATGGAAGTTGTAGATGAATTATTAGAGAATAAAATAGTAAACATTAATACTGTGGATAATCTAGGTAATGATGTTGTAGTTAGATTATTAAAAGTTAGAGAATATGATTTAGTCTTAAAGTATATGAAAAAACGTAATTGGAATGTTAATCATCAAAATGATGAAGGAAATACTTTTGGACATATTCTCGCAACAGATAATTCAATTTCAGCAGTAAAAATAGTAGAACAATTAAGAAAAAAGAAGAATTATTTACCAAATATAAAAAATAAAAAGAATGAGACAGCTCTAGACATAGCTTTGAATAATCATTATTTATATACTGCTTTTAAAATATTAGAAGATAAGAGATTTAATGATATAGATGTATTATCATTTAAGAATTTATTTAATGTTAGTATTAAGAATAAATTATATGGTAAATATTCAATGATTAATAATTTAGAAATAATAGTAGAGAATTTAGAGAAAAAAGAATTAGATACTGGTATGCAGAATTTAATAGGAATGATAGAAGATAATATGGTAGCTATTAAAAGAGATTTTATGAAAAATCATACTGCTTTATTAGAATCAATTATTAATAATCAATTAGTTATGGCTTAATAGGAAGTAATAGTTATACTTCCTTTTTTCTTGTTTATTTGATATTATATAGAAAGAAAAAGGAGGGAGATTATGCATATACCTGATTATTTAGAAGCAAGAAGTAGAGATAAAAAAAATTATAAAAGAGTAGATTTTAAAATAGAGGATAGTGTTAAGAATAAGTATCATGGAAAGAAATATTATATTAAAACTTATGGTTGTCAAATGAATGAGAGAGATACTGAAAGTATAGAAGCTTTATTAGAAGAGTTAGGTTTTTCTAAAGTAGATACTTATTTAGAAGCTGATTTAGTTTTACTTAATACGTGTAGTATAAGAGAAAATGCTCATAATAAAGCATTTGGTATGTTAGGAAGACTTAAGCACTTAAAAAATGAAAAAAAAGATTTAATTATTGGTTTATGTGGTTGTATGGCACAAGAAGTAGGAGTAGTAGAAGCTATACTTAGAGATTATAAGTTTGTTAATTTTGTATTTGGTACTCATAATATGCATGAACTTCCTAATATCTTAGATAAAGCAATAGAAGAGAATAAACAACAAATAGAAGTATATTCTAGAGAAGGAGATTTATATGAAGGAATACCAGTAGTAAGAGCAACTTCATATAAAGCTTATGTTAATATAATATATGGTTGTGATAAGTTTTGTACTTATTGTATAGTTCCTTATACTAGAGGAAGAGAAAGAAGTAGAAAAAAAGAAGATATCTTAAAAGAAGTAAATTTATTAATAAAAGATGGATATAAAGAGATAACTTTATTAGGACAAAATGTTAATGCTTATGGAAAAGATTTATATGATAATTATGATTTAGGTAATTTATTAGAAGAAATAGCTTTAAAAGATATACCTAGAATTAGATTTATGACTAGTCATCCATGGGATTTTACAGATAATATGATTAAAGTAATTGGAAAATATCCTAATATAATGCCAAGTATACATTTACCAGTACAGAGTGGATCTAATAGAGTATTAAAATTAATGGGTAGAAGATATACTAGAGAAAGTTATTTAGAATTATTCCATAAGATTAAAGATACTGTAAAAGGAGTTTGTATTTCTACTGATATTATTGTAGGATTTCCAGGTGAGAGGGAAGAAGATTTTTTAGATACTATGAGTTTGGTTAAAGAATGTAAGTATGATAATGCTTTTACTTTTATATTTTCAGCTAGAGAGAATACACCAGCAGCTAAATTAAAAGAAAATGTTAGTATAGAAGAAAAGGAAGAGAGATTACAAAGATTAAATGAAGTAGTTAATTATTATTTCTTAGAGAATAATAAGAAGTTAATAGGTAAAGTATTACCAGTTATGGTAGAAGGAGTTAGTGAAAAGAAAAATATGTATTATGGATATAGTGATACAAATAAATTAATTAATTTTACTAGTGATAAAGAATTAAAACCTGGAGAAATAATAGATGTAGAAATTAGTGACGCTAAGACATGGAGTTTAGATGGAAAAAGTAGATAAAGCATTAGAAGAAGTAGTATCTTGTATTATTAATTCTAAAGAATATAAGAAGTGTATAGAATTGCAAAAGAGAATAGAAGATAATAAAGAATTAATTGAATTAATAGAAAAAGTAAAAGTAGAACAAAAGAAATATATTAGAAGTAATTATGATGATAAGATAAAAGATAATTTAAATAATTATTATAAACAATTAGAAGAGATACCTATATATAGAATATATTTAGATAATTTAAGTATAGTTAATCAAAAGATTAGTTATGTTAAAGATGAGTTAAATGATTATTTTGATAAGTTACTTAATACAGAAAAAAATACTAGTAATTAGTATTTTTTTAGTTCTTGTATAATATTATTAGATGTTTCTTCTATAAAGTCTTTTATAGGATTTATATCTAAAGTATAA
>CALCBO010000239.1 GCA_937897245.1 uncultured Caryophanales bacterium
GTTAATATTAATATGATTTTAACGATAAATATATAAACATTTTTGTCAATGAAATTAATTATACATAATGATATGTTTTTATAAAATAATAATTATTGAAAAGAGTAAGAGATTACTAAACAATATAATATACTATACTATACTATACTATATACCCCTACTCCCCTATCAAAAAAAGAAGATATAGACTATACCTTCCTAGATTGAATTTCTGCTATTTTTTCAAATACTTCTTTAGCATTATCTTCATTAATTTCATTATATCCAAGTTCCTTTAAAGCTTGAATTTTAACTGTATTTAATTCCTGAGTACGAGATAATTTTTCTTCTTTCTTTTGTTCAATACTTTGTACAAATCTCTTATGTGACTCAGCTAATCTAACTTTAGAAGAACCTCCATTATTGTATAATGTCATAGCACTAAACATAATACTTTCAAATACAAACTGTTTATCTTTATTAAAACTAAATTCCATAGGATTAGTAAATCCTAAAGACTTAGACATATAAGCCAAAATAAAAGCTAACTCTTCATTAGTTTCCATTGATTGAAGAAATTGATATAAATATACATAAGTATTAAAAGTATTCTTTGTTTTATCATTAGCCAATGTTTCTTTTAATATATTAATTATATCTGATAATAACTCTTGTTCTTTCTTATTAAATCCTTTTAAATCGGCTAATCCTTCCCTTCGAGAAGAATCCTTTACTCCTTCATTTAATCTATTCTCAACCTCTATAATATATTCTCCTGTTATTTTTACATTTTCTAATTCCTTAATATCCTCTATATTTAATAAACTAAGTAGTTTTGCCGCTTTCTCTTTAGGCCAATTATTCATATCATCAATTCCTAGATAATTATATAACATTTGTCTAGAAACCCCTAAATATTTTGCTAATCGAACCTTACTTATTCCTAACTCAGTTAAAACTACATTTAATTCTTTCATGATAATTACCCTCCTAATATAATTATATTTCTTTAAGTGTAAAATATCAAGTGTAAATTGACACTTTTTTAAATTCATCCCATTATATTCAATACTTTAGGTAATAGAAATACTTCTAAACTAACTAAAATTAAAAATAGTAATAAAACTACAAATAATACTTTTAAATACTTCTTCATAATTATTTTTATTTTAACTTCATTATTTAAAAAGAAAAGTCTAAATAATAATAAAGAAAACTCTATTGCATAGAAAACTAAATAGAATAATAATATACATTCTACTAATTTAGGTAATTGATATAAAGTAATAAATAAAATCTTAGTAAGTTTATATTTATATAATAAAAAAGAAACTTCTGCCCCTACAATATAAACTTTAAATGAATACAAAATAATAATAATTGGTAAACCTATTAAAGATATACCTAATAACCAAATAATACTAATACTTAATAATGATTGAAAAAAAATCTTACCAAAATTAAGATAATTATAACTATTCTTCTTATATATAGCTAAAGTATTATGAATATTATTTGTAATACTACTTATATCATTTTTATTTAAAAAGGCAGGTAACAATAACCCCATAATAAAAGATATAGAAGTTATAAGTATTAATATAGTTAATAATTTATTCTTTTTATAAAAGGAAATCATTTAATCACCTACTAATATATATTCATGAATTAGTAAGGATAACTATAAAAAAGATTTACTTTTTTCAACATTTATTTTATAATAATAATTGAGGTGAAGAATATGAATGAAAAAGTAATTAAAATAGTATCTATTATTATGATACTTGCTATGTTATTGGGATTCTTCAGTGTCTTAATGTACCTATAAAAACCATCTATTTAAAGATGGTTTTATCTTTCTATATATCCCTCTATTTCAGGAATTATTTCTGATAGATTATTATTTTGTAAATTATACTTATTTAGAATATCATTAATTCTTTGATAATCCTTAGATAAATATAATAGTAATAAACCTGCAATTCGATTGGCTGTATATTGATTTATAGCCATTTTTTCTTTTGAACTAATATTATATTTATGATAAACACTTTGAATAGGACCATATTGAAATAAATAGTTCATTAAAGCTTTAGATATTAATTCTACATCTTTATTCTTATCTTTTATATGTACTTTTGACCATGCCTTCATGAAAACACCTCTAGTCAACTATTCTAGCATAAATAATATAAAAAAGAAAGAATTACTTAAGAAAAGGATTATTCTTTCTTTCATCACCTAAGGTTGTTATTTCATCATGACCAGGATATAAAGTTATATCATCGTCATAAGTTAATATTTTATTAATACTATTTTTCATTTCTACATCACTTCCACCAGGTAAATCTGTTCTACCTATACTTTCTTTAAAGATAAAATCTCCGATTAACATTGCTTTATCTTCTTTAAAATAGAAAGTAACAGAGTCTTTTGAATGACCTGGAGTATAAATACATTCAAAGGAAAAATCTCCAATAGAATACTCTTTTTCTTCCAAATTACTTCTTTTAAATATTTTAATACTTCTCTTAGTTAAAAAGTTCCTTAAAGCACCTATATGATCAAAATGAGAATGAGTTATTAATACTCCTAATACTTTATTATCACCAATTTGTTCTTTAATTTTATTATAATTATCTCCAGGATCTACTACTAAACAAGTACCGTTTTTTATTAATAAATAACAATTCTCATCTAAATATCCTGTCCCAACTTTTTTTATTTCCATAATATTTCTCCTTTAAATCTAATATTTATCTCTATACTCTTTACTTACTAAAACATAATTATAATTCATATCTAAACGAAATGTATAAACGTATAACCCATTTTTCAAACTATCGGGTACTGGATTTTGTTGACTTTGATGATATTCTACTTCTTCTATCAACACTATAGTATTTTTAGTACTAGTAGCCTCTTTTAACTTCTTAGTAACTTTATATAAATTAGCAGGTTGTTTTAAACAATAACCTTGAACATATTCTCCTCTATCTGGAATATATTGATAACCACCTATACAAGATGAACCTAATTGAACATTTTGTAGCATCAAATTAGTCTTTTCACCATACATTTTTTTAATTGCTAATTCCAAAGTCTCTACTTTAAAAGCTTTAGGAATAAACCCATTTTCATTATCACAAATAAATGGCTCCATACTTGCTATATCAAATAAATTACAATTAGACTCATATTTATCTGTTTCTAATATTTGTCTATAAGCTAGATAAATACGCATCTTATCATCAAACTCTGGATTAGCTAAATCTTCTCTCATATTAGTAACAACCCTACTATATAAATCTTTAACTAAAGTAGAATTTAAATCTAATTTAGTAGTCTCTTTAGAGGCTGTAATTGGTGTACAATTATATAATAAATTTTGTATTTTACTCTTTTGTTCATTAGATGAAATCATTAT
>CALCBO010000240.1 GCA_937897245.1 uncultured Caryophanales bacterium
TAATAATATTAAGGTTGTGATAAGAATGAATGAAAAGGCTAAAAAAATTATAGAATATAAACTTAATAGTCTAGGTAAATCTAAATTTAGAAGTAGTTTTCATCTTAAATCTAAGGATATAACCTATATTCAAAAGAAAGGTTTAGATACAATAGAACAACATGCTTATGATTTTATAAATACGAGATTAGCTCCTCAAGTTATATCTAATGATGGTAGTCAGACACCAATGAGAGGACACCCAGTATTCATAGCTCAACATGCTACAGGAACATGCTGTAGAGGATGTCTATATAAATGGCATAAGATTGAAAAGAATAAAGAATTAAATGATAAAGAAATAAGTTTTATAGTAAGACTTATTATGGAGTGGATAAAAAAGGAATATGAAAAATCAAACATTATTAAGGAAGAGAAGATTAATTAAAGCAAAGAAATGGTTAGAAGAAAGCGAGAGTAAAAATCATATTGTTAGTAAGTATAAAAAGCATTTTCGTGTAGATAGTATTTGTGTAATTAAAGAGTTAGAAATGTTAGGTGTTCAATGAGATGAAAATATTGTAAATAGTATTATTAAAGGTGAAGAAAAGAAGAGGATAAGAAAGATGTTGAAGAAATTAGAGGATTCTAATACTGATTGTGATGAATATTTTGCTTTTATAGAGGGTTATACTAGCAATGGTTTTGCTTATGGGATTACATGGGTTGAATTTAATGAAGAAATTGAGTAAGTATTGTTTATATTAAGGATGATGATTTGAAAAAGATAATTGATGTGATATAATTTTGAAAAAGGAGTCGTATATGAGCAAGAAGATTGTATTTTTTGATATAGATGGAACTTTAGTTGATTGTGTTAATGGTTTAGATTATTTAACTGATTATACAAAAAGAGCTTTAAAGAAATTAAAGGATGAGGGTCATTATATTTTTATTGCTAGTGGGAGACCGTATGGTTATTTATTGAAGGAATTGTTGGAATTTAATTTTGATGGGGATATTTTGTGTGATGGAGCATATATTCTATTTCATGGTAAAGAAATAGGTTATCATCCTATTGATAAGGAAGAAATAAGATTTATGTTTGAACAAGCTAAAAATAAAAATATGACATATGTAGGTTATGATAAAAAATATGCTTATTTCTTTAATGATGATGGTCGTTTTTTAGAATATAGTCATAAATTTAATTTTAATGATCAGTTTATAGGAAAGATAGGTAACTATGAAGAGATGGTAGATAAGTTTTTAAAAATACATATTTGTTGTCGTAATGATAGAGATTTTAAAGAATTTGTACTTCATGAAGATAAGTTTAATTGTGCAAATGATAATAACTTTTATTTAAAAGAAATATATAGCAAACAATATAATAAGGCTACAGCTTTAAAAGAAATACTTGATTATACAGGTTTAAATTTAGAAGATAGTTATTTTTTTGGTGATGGTTTGAATGATATTGAAATGATGGGTGCCATTGGTCATGCAATAGCGATGGATAATGCAGTAGAAGAAGTTAAAAGTCATGCTGATTATATTTGTAAGAGTGTAAGTGATGATGGTGTTGCAGATTTTATTTTTAATTCCGGATTATTCTAATTCATATATGAATAGTATGAAATAATTGATGACTTTTTTTCGCTTACGTGGTAAAATTAGTATTGGTGATAGATTATGAAGATTTCAACAAAAGGTAGATATGCACTAAGATTAATGATAGATTTAGCCCAAAATAGAGAACAGGGTAACATATCTTTAAAAGACGTATCTAAAAGACAGGAAATATCAATTAAATATTTAGAACAAATTGTTTCTCCTCTTACAAAAGCTGGATTAATAAGAAGTATAAGAGGATCGCAAGGTGGATATTCGTTAATACGTAATCCAGAAGAATATACAGCAAAGGAAATCTTAACTGTAGTAGAAGGCCCAATTGCTTGTGTATCCTGTTTAGAAACAGAAGAAAATTTATGCTCTAGATATTCATCTTGTGCAACAATTAAATTTTATGAAGGTTTAAATCAGGTTATTATTGATTATTTAGAAAAATATACATTAGCTGATTTAGCTGAAATGAGAAACTGGGATTATGTCATTTAAATAAAAGGAGTTTTAACTCCTTTTTTTCATAAATGATTTATATCAAGAATAAAATATTGTCAAGATTATTGACTAGTCTCAAATTTGGAATTATAACACCTATAAACATATAGGAAATTTAGGAAATGAGAGAAGGCGAGAAAATGAATTTCGACTTGGATAATCAAAGAATTAAGAAATATCTTTTAATGGATGCAGTGAATTGAGATAAAGATGTTATAAGTTATTGCCAAGCTCCTGATAGAGATTTGTATGATGCTGGAGAGAAACTGTTTAAAAAATTTGATACAAGAAATAAATTCATTCACTTTGAAAGACAGAGAATTACAATTTATTCAAAAGGATATGGAAATGATTTTTCAGAACTTTAATCTATTAAATAGATTGAATGTATATGAAAATGTTGCATTACTTTTCTTGAAAAAAATCCTAAGGAAAAAGGAAATAATAAAAGAATACATGAATTATTAAAACTAGTAGGTCTAGAAAACAAAATCAATAGTTCCCCGCGACAATTAAGTGGAGGACAAAAGCAAAGAGTTGAAATTGCACGTGCGTTAGTATTAAATCTAAAAATATTCCTGTGTGATGAAGAAACATCATCTTTAGATTCTAAATAACTCAAGATATATTAGCATTATTAAATATGACCATCAATGTAGTAATACATCAAATGGAAGTTATTAAATAAATATATAATAAAGTGGTGTTCTTAAAAAAAGGATAAATTGTAATAAAAGGAAAGCCTGAAGAATTATTTGTATCATCTAATCAGGATATACATAATTTGGTAGGTGATATTACAAGTTTATTACCTGATACAGGTATAAATATAAAGTCATTTTTTACAGATGATAATTCGTCATCTCATAATATTACTTCTTTAGCAAGAAAGTTAAATATTGATTTTGATATATGTCAAGGTAATTTATAAAACTTTAGAAGTAGTACAATGGAAAGTTTGATCGCAAATATTAAAGAAAAGGATAAAGGCATCTATAGAAACATTTTTATCATTTATAACATTAACTGTGATTAGTTTGATTGGTTATAGTGCTATGGATGCAGGTGGTTTAGGAGATGTAGCGATTAGAAAGGGATATCAAGGTTATAATTTTACTTATTTAGCAATAACAAGTATTATTTTGATTGTTATTGTACAATCTATTCAAAGTCTAGGAAATTATTTATTTAAAAAGTTATCTTAAAAGAAATGTTGATAGTTATATGTTTGGAATAAATAATACCTATTAGCATATATTTTAATGGAAATAAAAATATATTATTTCTTGACTTATCAGAGAAAATATATTACATTTATATCATACCAAACCGATAGGATATAAAGGAAATGAAAGGGAGGCTGTTTATGGCAGATATAAAAGAAGGATTTGTTGATTTGGTTGGAAATACACCATTGATCAGATTGAATAAAATAAAAGAAAAAAATGACTTAAAAGCAGATTTACTTGCAAAGCTAGAATATTTTAATCCCGCAGGTTCTGTTAAGGATAGAATTGCGAAAGAGATGATTCTAGATGCATTGGAAAGAGGATCAATCAATTCTGAAACAACATTGATTGAACCAACAAGCGGAAATACTGGTATCGGTTTATCAGCAGTAGCGACTTCATTAGGTCTAAAGATTATTATTACAATGCCTGAAACAATGAGTATTGAAAGAAGAAACCTTATGAAAGCTTATGGTGCTAAGTTAGTCTTGACACCAGGAAGCGAAGGAATGAAAGGAGCTATAGCGAAAGCTAAGGAACTAGCAGGAGAAATCGAAAATAGCTTCATCTTGGGGCAGTTTGAAAATCCAGCGAATCCCATCGCTCATTATAAGACAACTGGACCAGAAATCTATCAGCAGACTGATGGAAAGGTAGATATCTTTGTAGCAGGGGTTGGTACAGGAGGAACAATTTCAGGTATTGGAAGATATTTGAAAGAAAAGAATCCAGATATAAAGATTGTAGCAGTTGAACCGGCATCATCACCAGTATTGTCAAAAGGAAAAGCTGGACCACATAAGATACAGGGAATCGGTGCTGGATTTGTACCTGATACATTAGATATAGATATATATGATCAGATAATCAAAGTCCAAAATGATGATGCATTTGCGACAGGAAAGGAAATCGCAAAGACAGAAGGAATTCTAGTAGGGATTTCTTCAGGGGCAGCATTATATGCAGCTAAGAAGCTTGCAGAAGAAAATGAAGGAAAGACAATTGTAGTGTTACTTCCAGATGGTGGTGATAGATACATGTCAACACCATTAATTCAAGAATAAAAAGGCAATGAAAAGAAGAGTAGTTTATGAATTCTTTGTAGAGAGTTCCTGGTAGGTGAAAAGGAATAAGATGAAATAAATGAAGATGGTCTTTGAGCCGGATGAGCGATATGTAGTTCATCACGTGAGCATACGTTAAAATGTAGGAGTATTTATACTCAATGAGGTTATTGTTGTGAGACAATAATGAAAATAGGTGGTAACACGATAAGTCGTCCTATAAATGGGATGACTTTTTTTATTAGAAAAGGAGAGATGAATTATGACATTCGAAAAAAGAGAAGATAGAAAATTAAAATTTGAAACATTACAATTACATGTAGGACAAGAAAATCCTGATCCTGCAACTGATGCTAGAGCAGTACCAATTTATCAAACAACTTCATATGTATTTAAAAATAGTGCTCATGCAGCAGCTAGATTTGGTTTGACAGATGCAGGAAATATTTATGGAAGATTAACAAACTCCACACAGGATGTATTAGAGAAAAGAATTGCTGCTTTGGAAGGTGGAATTGCAGCTC
>CALCBO010000241.1 GCA_937897245.1 uncultured Caryophanales bacterium
ATTGCACCATATACTCATTGCATTTTATAATCCAAAATCTCTTCGGTGTTCCCTCAGGCAAGTCCGCTATAATAATATTATCGTATTTCCTATAATAAAATTGCCTGTTATTGTTAATATCCGATGTAAGGTACGGAATCACGAGATTCAATTCAATATGCGGATGTTTTCTTTTTACATTTCTTACTACTCTTAAAATTGGATATTTTTCATTAGTAAACTCTATATATGGATATGATTTATCATCTCTTAATAGTATATTATACTTTGGATCATATTTCTTTATTAAAGTAATTTCTAATATTAAACTTTCTAATTCTGAAGAAGTAACTATGTATTCAAAATCGTCAATACTATCTACTAATAATTTTGTTTTACCAGTTACAGTTCTAGTAAAATAACTTCTTAATCTTCTTTGTAAATTCTTTGCTTTTCCTACATAGATTACTACTCCATCTTTATCTTTCATTTGATAACTACCTGGTTTAGTTGGAACTAAAGATAGTTTTTCTTTAAAATCTTTCATTTAATCACATCCATTAATGACAGTATTATATCACAATTTTTTTCTAAAACTTCTTTATTTTTCTGGTGCTTCTACAGTGGCACCCCAACTACGTATTAAACTTTCCCAGCTTGATGTATCTTGTACTTGTTGCCAATTTGGCGTAATAAACCAAGTATCATTGCCACTTTCAAAGGAATGCCAATTATGATCTACTGAACCTCCTCCACCTATACACCAAAAGCCATCACTTCTAACATCTTCAACCATTTCAACATGAGCTCCACTCCACATTAAGACTAAATCACCTACTTTAGGCTTAACTCCTGGACCATTATCTACAATTTCTCCAGCTTGAGGATTATTAGAATACCAATCATGATAATTTCTAGGAGTTGTGGGTTCTGCTGGTAAAGCATCGCCTTCCCAATGAACTGCACCAGAACCTACTTTACCACCTATATAACCAATGAACATCCCACACCATCCACCAGTATTAGAATCATCTGGGCCAGTAAAAGGATATTTATATCTACGCCAATCAGCCTCACCTGACTCCCAAGCAGCTAATTCTTCCCTAGCCGCTGCCGCAAAAGCTTGTGCTCCTTTTTCTTGATGTTCTGAAGGAATTATTGTAGAACCGCTATTTCCTCCACCACTACTTGTTGTAGTAGGTCTTTTTTCACCAGGTTCATAATCTTCTGGATTAGGTATAATAGTATGTTTTTCCTTAGTAGTAATTTCTCTAAATTGACTACTATAATCTACTTTATCATTAGCATTTACCCAACAACTACTAAACTTATTATTCTCACCAATCATCCCCATAACCACATCTAATAATACTGGAATAAAAAAAACCATTATCGCTGCCAAAAATTTATTAAGTATTTTCTTTTTTACTTTTTTATCATCTGGATTACGCATACCATCAAAGAAAGAAATAGAAGCCATTATAATTAATAAAATAGGTACAAATACTTGAATAAACAATAAAATTCTTTTAACAATACTAAGAATATTTTGTAAAGTAAAATCTCCACAACTATCTAACAATTGTATAAACATCACAAATTCCTTCTTCCTAAAGCATATTCTATATATACATTCTATCATTTAATATACAATTTTTACAAGAAAAAAGAATTCTAATTAGAACTCTTCTTAAATTATCTTACATATTCTAAATTAACATCTTCATTATCTAAAGAATCTTCATCTTGTAATATTTCATGTCCTTTTACTTTTACTTGTAATCTACTAAAGAAATCATATAGTATATCACGACTTACAAACATACCTTTATTTAAAATAGTACCTTTATAACTAGCTTGTTCTCCAGTATACAAATCTTTTAAATCATTAACTGAATTAATCTCTTTTTCTTTAAATTCTCTTCCTAAACGTATTGCTCCATTTTGACGTGATAATTCTAATGCAGCATCCATTACTATATCATATTCTAATTCTTCTCCATCAACTGTAATGAATGATAATTCTTGATTGTTATATTGATTTCTTAAGTTCTCTTCAAACTCCATAAAGTTAATATAAAAACCACTTTCAATATATCCTGGTACATTTTCATATGTAGTTTTACCTTTTACTTCATCTGGATTATTAGCCTCATATCCATAAACGCTTAAAGTACCAACTTTCTTTTCATTTACTAATACAAAACCATCTGCTGAATATAATAAATCTAAGTTAATAGAAGTTACTTGTCCAATATTCTCATCTTCATTAAGATTATCATTAAAATTATTTAAGAACTCATCTTCATAATCTTCACCATTAAAATCATGCATAATAACACGATTCATACTTTCTGCGAAAAAATCAATAATATTATCATCATCAGATTCAATTAGTTTTAAAATATCGTCTGCTGTTAAAAATGGATTATACTTTTCAAACTCAGTAACATCAACTATCTGACTATTACGATATTTCTCACCTAACTTATGATAATAATCATAAACACTTATTTTATTATCTAAAGTATAAAGAATTAACTCTCTAATATAATCCTCTTTCTTATTATTACTTTCTTCTATTACATCATCAGTATTATCTTCAACCAAATCATCAGTATTATCTTCAATTAAATCATCAGTATTATCTTCAATTAAATCATCAGTATTATCCTCTACATTGTTTTCTAATTCATATAAACTATTTAAATAATCTTCTACTTCTTCTTTTAATAATTCCTCTGTAGCCATATTATCACGTACTATAAAGAATACATAATCATCTCTATTTTCAATTTCTGAAATTACCTCATCTAACATCTCTTTAGTTATTGTACTTGGTAAATAAATCTGTGCCATATTACCCTCTAGTAACATAACACTTAATTCTTTATTAGAGGCATCAATAGCTTCTTGAATCTCCTGAGAAAATCCCAAAAATGGAATATCTATGTCAAATTCATCACGAGCTATATTAACTATTTCCCTAGCTTGATATTTATCATCACTATCAAGGATATCTTCTACTTTTCTACCTAAACCATCAGTCATTATTAATCTACGATCAAACTTATAAGAATAACCATAAAGATTAAATAAACGATCTATTGCTTGTTCTTTTAATTCATTCAAAGAACTTACAAAATTACTATACAATAATTTAGAATGATTTCTCTTTAAATCACAAAAAGCTCTAAAACTACCAATATCCATTAAAATATTATATAAATCTTTACTAAATTTTACCTCTTTATCCATTTCTATTTCCCCCTTAAAACAGTCATATTATATCATAAAACCATTGAAAAGTAAAGAAAAATACCATTTACTGATATTTTTCCATTGCTTTCATCATTTGATTAATTTGCTTTTGATTAGGTTTCCTTCCCATCTGCATCATTAATGCTTTAATCATATCTTCATTAATTGGTGGATTTTTCTTTAAATAACTTTTCATAAAATATCTAGCTACAAAGAATCCAATAACTGCTCCAATTAATAGACCTACTAATAGTAATAATATATCATGTAACATAAAATCAACTCCCTACTAACATTTTACAAAAAATTATCTAATTATACAAGGTTATTTTTCTAAAAGATAATCATCTAAAAAGAAAAAATCAGTAACTTTAAAGGAACATACAAACAAATTATTTAATTCTTTCTGTAAAATAGTAAAGAAACTAGAAAAGTCTTGTTCTAACTCTAATCTTATATAAGAATTACCTAAAGTCATTCTACTAATTTCATTACGATAAAAATTATTTATATAATGAGTATTCTCTCTCTTAGAATATGGTATATCTTGATGATATCTAATAAATATATCTCTATCTATCTTTTCTTTTGGAATACTTAAAGTTAATTGTTTAAATAAATGATATCCATATTCTACTTCTTCTTTATCTAAATAATATATATTCTTTAATATTTGAAATAATACACTAGGAGTATCTCTATATAAGTTAATAAACTCATCTTTTAATCTAAAAATAAAATAGACTTTCATTATATCACCATAATCATGGTAACAAATTGAAAAGTCTATTTTTGTTTTATATTATGAGAATTTCAGTTCTGAATATGTCAAATTTTGTTCATCTGATGAATGAAAATCATTTATTAATTCTTCTATCGAGTGGTATCCATGAATATTCATAATAGTGCTAGCTCCTTGCATCTCCCATATAACTTTTCCATATACTTTTTCTTCAATATCATAAATGCTTTGGT
>CALCBO010000242.1 GCA_937897245.1 uncultured Caryophanales bacterium
TTCTACATAGGTATCAATATTAAATGTTTTTTCTTTATTTAGAATATTATCTAAGAAATTTTTATCATACAGTGCTAAGAAAGACATTTTGCTACTTAATGTTGAATTATAACTCTTTTTAGAGGCATAGAATACGTTTTTAGCGGCCATAGAATTGATACGTCCAAAGTTTGGATCTTGGGTTGGTAAATTTGTCGATGCATTATCAGCTTCAACAGAAAAACTATTTTCCATTTTTCCAACGTAAGCATGTCCAATCAAGTTACCAGCATAGTTTTCACTAGTCATTGTTGGATCTTTGATTACTCCAATTAAAGAGAATACATTCTGAATTCTGGAGTTTGTAGTTGCTTCACAGGCTATAGCTCCGGTATCTTTTGAGGCATTTTGAACCTGACGCATCGCATTAATGTTTTCACCATAAATATAGCCATTTTTAATTAATCCTTGATTTGAATATGTTACTAATCCAAAACGAGATTGAACATAAACTTCTACTTTATTATGAATGACAAAGTTTTTAATAATACCATAATTAGCATAAGTTAAAATACCATCAGCATAATTTGAAGTATCATAGGAGTTCACAATATTTACTTGAACATTATCTATTGTTCCATAGTGATAACGAACAAATGGAGAATTCCAAGCTTTAGCGGAAGTATTATCTAGAGAAACATTTAAGACAATATTTTTTAGTGAACTACCTCCTCGAGTGTATTCAAATAAATTTCCTCTACCATTCCAATTTAGTGTTACCGTATGTCCTTGAAAATCTATTTCTCCATAAAAGTTAGTAATGGATTTATTGACTCCTGTAAAATCTAAATCTTCAACTACAACATATTTTCCACTGGTATGTATAGCGAAGAATTCATCAACTGTACTGATTGCTCTAATTTCACTATTTGTTGTAATATCAATACTATCAATATCATAAAAACGATTTCTCACTTTTACAGATAATTTAATACTATATTTTTTATTCTTTTTTAAATTGAATTGTTTTATTTCACTTAATACTTGATGATTAATTAGATCATATCGATATGGGGAATTTGCTATTTCTTCTCCACCTAAATAAATACGAATGTAATAGCTATTATTAGAAATTTCCTGTTTTCTATCATTTAAATCTACTTTAAATGATGCTAAGTAATCTGTTTTTTCTGTATATTCAATATTACCGGATGGTGTTCTAAAAGCTTTATCATAGGCTACACATCCTTTGTATCCAGAAATATAGGATGATCCTCCGGAGCCTCCACCATTACCATTGTTTGTAACCATACCACCATAGTAACCTCCACCGGCTCCTCCTGTATCGGTATTTGTTGTGACGTTGGCACCAATACCAAAAGCGTGACCATATACTTGAGTGGCATAATAATCTACATTTAATACACCATTAATATAGGCTCCTTTACTGGCTAAAGCTCCTCCTGGACCTCCAGAACCATCGTCACTAGTTCCAGGTGCTGTAGTTCCATAATTGTCAGATCCTCCACCACCAGCAGCAACCATGATTCTTGATTTTAATGAATTTTCATTATTCCAAGCACCAGATACGACACGAACATCTGTAGCTCCACCTCCAGAACCAGAACTTGCATTTCCTCCAGCTCCTCCTCCGTTGTAGCCACCGATTGGTCCTTTATAAGCATTTTTGGTTGGTGATTGACTTCCATACAATCCTTTTCCACCAACATAAACATAAAGTTTTGTCCCTGAACTTAATTGAATATCACCTCTTGTATAAGCTCCTCTTCCACCATGAGAAGTAACATCTTGACGTTGTCCACTAGTTAGTGAACCGTCTCCTCCTCCAGCTCCCCAAAGCTCAATTCGATAAGTTCCTGTTGTTGGTGCTTTAAATGTTTGAGAGTCTCCTGTATATTCAAAAATAGTCTCTTCATTTGTGCTTAAATCCGTAATTTTAGCGTGGCCATCACCATAGTTTCCTATTTCTTCTCCATTGATATGATAAGATGGCATCATCTCATCACCTGCTAGCATGATAGAATTATTGAAACGATATCCTGATTCGTGATAATTAATTGAGATATTATCCATTGCTTCATCACTTCTATCAGTACAATAAATATTAATATCTTTAAACCATACATTGGTTCTTTCATTTCTACTACTTGGAGCATTAATCAAAAATCCAATATAATTTGTATTCATTGGAAAACTAAAGGTGTATTCTTTATATTCTGTAGATAAATTTTCTAATAAGTAAGATTGGGTATTTCCATAACTTCTTGATAAATAGGCTGGGGCTCTGAACTCTGATTTACTATCATATTTTGCCTTAAATTTGACATAGACAACTCTATGATATGCTTCTGGTATATAGTAAGAAAAATTAACATAACCATTTTTTCCACCAAACATTACAGCATTATTATCTAAATCATATTTTTTATATCCGGTATTTCCTTCTATTCTCATACGGTCATAATCACGAATATTGAATAAGTTATCTCCTGTAATTTGTCTAGTCATATCTTGAAGTTCAATTGAACCTGAAATACCATCTTCGGTATTAATTAGTTCATTTTTTAATACATAATCATTTTCATAAGTAATATTATCATAACCAACATTATATTGTTCTGCATAAATGAATAATTCATATTTGATTCTAGCTTTGTATAACTTAATTGAACAAATTCACCGTTCACATCTAAGCTTTCCATAGCAATTAATTTATCATATGGATCACGTACTTCTAATAGTACTCGATCACCTTCAATTGCTAAATCAGCATCTACAATTCTAACATCAAAGTCTATCATATTATTATTGACGAAACGATTTTGAATATCAACATAGGCATCTCTTTTATGAGTCTTAAATCCTTTTATTGCTGAAATAACATTAATCTTTTCGGAACAATTACCTTGTTTTACTATAGCTGTATAATTGATACTATAATTTGTAACCGATGCTAAGCCTAGTATTTCTGAAAATAATTGTTGGCCTGAAACAAAGTTATCTAATGCTGGTCCTGTATAGTTTTTAGAATATACTACATTATTTGATTCATCACATACTTCTATTTTAAAACTAACCATTAATTCTAGTAATATGCTAGATATATTATCAATATCTAAATCTGTAGTAAATTGAGCAGAATTACTGGTTATGTCTGAAATACCAGTAATTACTCGAATATAACCTAAAGAAGATAATGGTGATGTTGTAAATTTACCCTCTCCTAATACAGCATTGGATACGGTACCCTTACCATCTAACAAATCATAGTCTCCTGTAATTCTTACATAATATGTAAGATTCGGATCTAACGTAGAATTTCTAAATGATTCTATTGATTTGGATGCGTCTAAGTTTCCTTCTGATAAAATAACATTTTCATTATTATAAATTGCATATTTATAATTACTTATATTTACATCATCAGGATTTTTTAAACTAATGTCAAAATCTACATAATTAACTTCACTACCTGTTACCTTAAAGTTAGCCGTTGGTGGTGCTTTAGCTGTTCTGGTTGTTCCTGTGTTTTTAGCAACATTTAATGGATTACCAAAGCTATCATAAATCAATATTTCAAAGTCTTGTTTTTTATTGCTTTTTAAAGATGCTGGAGATTCATAGTCACAACTTTTTCCATTGACTAAATTGTTCAATATATTAGATGAGATACTGAAATTTTCTCCATTTATTTTAATAATTCCTTTGGACAATCCTTTTAAAGCTTCGTTTTTCATATCTGAAGTGATTTTTAAATCCTTTAATTCAATCTTATTTGGATAAATGTCCCCTAAATCAAAGCCTAATTCTATTGGATCTAATGTTTTATAATCTCCTGTTGTAAATGTTTGTTCAAAGAAAGTAGCTTCCATTTTTTTATGTTCTTCATTATAAAAACGATAACTACCTATCATTTTAAATGTTGTATTTGGAATCAAACCTATAATTTGTATTTTTCCTGATGATACAAATATTTTTCTAGCATATAATTTTTCTCCAATAAATAATTGGAAATTAATTCCACCAATAATTACTCTGGATGGATCTGAAATATATAATTTTGATGTTCCAGAATAAACATTTATATTAAAGTCTTCTACACTAACTTTTGGTTTTACATATTTCTGTTTTTTTTCTTCTGAAGAATCAGATGGTTTATAATCCCCTATTTCTATGATATATTCTTCTTCCTCTCCCGGTTCTAGAATTTCTTCTT
>CALCBO010000243.1 GCA_937897245.1 uncultured Caryophanales bacterium
CAATAGCCTCATGGTTAGGATAATTTTCACCTTCAATAACACCATCTGTAATTCTTCTAGCAACACCATTAGCTCCTGCTGTCATAACATCAGCAACACTAACACCTTTGCCACCTTCATTCCATCCACCTTCAATTTGGTGTGCTGCAACTGCACCACCCCATAAAAAACCTTCTTTAAACGCCATACTATTTCTCCTCCTGTTTTTTGTATTTACACAATAAACAAAAATATAACAAGATTCAATACCTTCCCTCTAAACTGTAGCAATGCTTCAAAATTCATTAATCTAATAATTAAAAAATTGTAGCAATGCTACAATTTATATCCAGCTATAGAATTATATATATCTTCTAATTTCGTTGTATGATGAAAATCATTAGAAAACATAGAAACATAAATCAAATCAAAAACATATTTCAATGATGTATAAAAAACTATATCTCTAATCTTCTTTGAATCAGTAGAAACAAAACAAGATAAACATTGCGTACATAAATTTTTTAAACTTTCATCCTTGTTAACAGTTAAAATAATTGTTTTTATATTTCGCTTTTTCAATGTTTTTAACACTTTTAATATATATATATCTTGAGCTTTTCTACTTACTACAATAACCACATGATCATGAGGAACATTTAATCCTAAATATAATTGCTTATCACTCTCATGATAAACATTTACATTTTTTCCCATCGTCCAAAGCAAATGACAAAAATATTCACATATACTGTGATTCATATCAGTTGCAATAATATCAATATATTGAACTCCTGATATATAAGAAACAATTCGATTAATATCTTCAACCGATAATCTTTCCTTCATTTGTTGCACTACTGCAGTATTAATATCTGCTAATTTATTCATTAATGATAACATGTTTTCATTTTCAGTTATTGTAGCATCTTTCATATCAATATTCTTTAAATAAGAAACAATATTCAGTTTAAAATCATTATAATTCTCAAATCCTAATTTTTTAATTAATCTAATAACCGAAGTAGAACTTGTATAAGTTCTTCTCCCTAATTCTCTAGATGAAATATGTGGTATTTCATCTATGTGTTCTATTATATATTCAATAATATAATTCTCGTTATCATTTAATGATTTATCATTTTTTAGTCTTTCTAATAATTCCATTCCTATCACCAATTATTATTATAATATAAAAGATGACTACATGTCATCTTTTAAAATTTCAATAATGTTTTGTTTATTCAATTTTTTTAATCCTACTTTAAATGTTAATACCATAACGATAATAACTACAATCAATGAAACAATATATGCAAAATAAGATACTTCAAACAATTCATTAGAATTCGTCATCTTATACATAATATACTCAATCAATATACATATAGGTAAACCATACAAGAAAGTCTTTAATCCATAAATCAAACTTTCGTAAAGTATCATTTTCTTAATTCCCATAGAACTCAAACCAACACTTAATAACATTGCAAATTCTTTTTGTCTTTTATCAATACTTGCACTCATCATATTCACTATATTTAATAATGCAAATAATATCATTAAACAAATAAATCCATAAACAAATATTTGTACAACTAATAATGTCTGAATCTCATCTTGGTAAGCTTCATTCTGATTATATGGAGAATATCCTAATGCTTTTAATTCTTCACATAGTTCTACATGTTGATCAGATTTTATACAAAATTCTATTCCAGTAATTGTATTGTCATCAAAGTTTGTATAATAAGATAATGGTACAATGATTTCTAGCATATAACCACCATTATCTAATAATTTATAACTATCTTCCTCAATATAATTAATACTTTCAAATAGTGGTGCTTCAACTAAATATTGTTGGTCACCATCATATTTCATATATTCTAGTTTTAAAATCAAATCATCTTTAGGATTTTTAATATATTCAGTTTTGGCAATATTATCGCCATCAGTAAGTATATTTACTCCTTTAACTAATGCCTGTTTTTCTCCTATATATTCTATATTATTTTGTTCACATAATTTCTTAAAAGATTGTTCATCTAATGCACTTATACAAGCACTACCATTCCCATCATCAGCAAGCTTTTCAGCAAAATATTTCTGATTTAACTGGGCTTTAAGATTATAATCTTTAGTATAATAAAAATAACTTTCTACTTTATTATTAGTATCTAATATCTTTTTATAATCATTGATTTCAGGAGAATCTTCTGCAAACATTCCACTAATATCATACAAACCATAAGTATTGTTGTTAATAATACTTTTATACATTTGACTAGTAAAACTATACATAGTAATAAATAACACCATAGATATCACTAATGATAATACAATAACTCTTAATGCTAACTGCTGATTATATCTTAAGATTTTTCTTTGAATAAACCCTACTTTTAGCTTAGATTTCTTAACTTTAATTTCATCATCTTTCTTTAAGGCATTCATAACTGATATTCTAGATAATTTTATTGCTGGTATAATTAATGATATAAATACAGTTAGAATACCAAGAATAATTGTTAGTAAAGTATATTGTAGTGAGAATGATATTTGTAGAATAGCACCAGTATCTTTAATCACATTTAAACTATTCATATAAGTAAACGTGACAAACATACCAATATAACTACAAATAAAACCTACTGGTAAAGCTATTAAAGTTAAGAACATTCCTTCAAAGAAGACAGAATTTCTCTTTTGTTTAGGTGTGGCACCTACACTAGATAACATACCTAAATACTTAATCTTATCATTCATTGATAAATTAAATGCCTGATAAATAATGACAACTGAAGCAATAACAATAATAGCTAGAATAACTGATACTAATCCATATACAATTTTAAATGAAGATGTAGAATCTTCTTCAAAGATTCCCAATGAACCCAAATAAGAAGAATTATAACTTAAATTAACCTGTATATCTGTTTTATTATAAAATTTATCTTGTAAATTTTGAGCATGAGTAAAGATATTATTAGATAACTCTATATCTTCTATAGTAATTGTATAATATTCCCCATTATTTAAATCTACATATGATAAAGCATTGAACATCCTATCATAAGAAGTTGTCTTACTTTCATCAATAAAACCTACAATTTCAAATTGACTATTACCACCATCTACTTTCTTCAATCTTATTTTATCACCAATATCTAAATCTTCTAAATATTCATCATTTTCTTCCAAATTATTTGTTTTTATTTCTCTCAATTTTTTTATAGCATCATTAAAACTAGAAAGTTTTTCTGTTTGTTCTTTAATGCTTTCTTTCACCTTAGTATCTAAAGAGATTGTAATGTCAAAGACATTCTCAATAAAACTAATTATTTTATTTGTTTCTTTTGTAATAACCGTCTTGTCATTAATATTAAATTTAATTTCTAAAATTGCGCCATTGAAGTCATATGATAAA
>CALCBO010000244.1 GCA_937897245.1 uncultured Caryophanales bacterium
GGAAGCAGAAACAAGACAATTAGATTACTATGCAGGATTAAATGTCACAACATCAAGTTACTCAGGAGCAATTAAGCAAAATAATGGATCAAATGTTTATTGGTGGCTCCGTTCGGCTCGTTCTAACGGTACTCCCTTTTTCTTCGGTGTGTACGGCAGCGGTGACTGGAATGACTACGGTGCTACTAGTACTTATGGGGTTTCGCCAGCTTTCCGAATAGCTTAGGGATTATATTTAATAAATGTAAACGTAAGATGGCTAATCCCATCTTTTTTCTTGTAATTATTTGAAAAGTATGGTATTATAAACGTTACTTATAGAGAGGTGGTATTGTGAATAATACAGATTATAGCTTAGAAAACTTAGAAATGTTAAAATTAATTGAAAAAAAATGTCGTGAAACTAGTAAGATGCGTAAACAAATAGAGAGATTAAAGAGTAAGTCTGTTATGAAAATTGATTCTACTATAGAAGATGAAGAAGAGTATACTTTAGAAGAAGATGAAAGTAGAGGTTCTTCTTTTGAAGATGAAGTATCATTTTATTTAGATGCTTATCAGAACTTAGATGAAGATTTTACTAGAGTAGATTTATTAGATGCTTTACCTAGTAGAAAACATTATAAATATCATGAGATTTTACTTAGATTACAAGCTGAATCATTAAAAGAAATGAAAGAGATTGAAGAAATAATATTAGAAAATAGTGATATTTCTAAAGAAGAATTATTAGAATTTCGTCAATTATTAGAATTAGAAAAGAAGAAAATTTTTGCTATTAGAGAAGTGATGAAGCCAGTAGAGGAAGATACAGTAGACGAAGAAGTAAAAAATAAATTAATCTTAGTTCCAACTCAATTAGGTAATGTTAGATTATTAGATGAGTTAGAACATACTCCTAAAGATTTTTATCCATCCTTTTTAGAATTAATTAAGTCTATAGAAGATGGTACTTTTAAAGGAGTTAAACGTTTTACTAATAATCATGATTTATTAGGAGTAAATGAAGTAAAAGCAAATAAAGTAAGAGTGGTATTTGTAAGATTAGCTGTAGATACTTATGCTTTAATTACAGCTTTTGTAAAAAAATCAGATAAGGATAAACTATACCAACAAACATTATGTGGTAAAGCAGTAGATTTTAAAGCAATTGAGAGTAGTCTTAAAGAATGTTTGAATGATAGTGAGTTTATGATGGAAAATGATTTAGCTGTTTCTAAATTATTTGAATTATTAGAAGAAAAAAATAAGGAGAAGAGATTAGTATGACAATAGAAGAAGTATGTAGAGTAATAGAAGAAAAAAAACAAGTTCTTAATTCTAGATATGCTGAAGATACTAAGAATCGTGATTTTAAATTTATAGAAGAGTGTTCTCGTAATAATCAGGTTAGAGGTGTTGAAGATGTTTTTAAGATAGATTTATGGACTTGTATGAAGTGTTTATATTACATATGGCTATTAGAAGAAAAACCAATAGAAGAATGTTGTAGTATAATAGATTCGTTTTCACCATTAATAGATTCTTTAGATATGGATACTTTAAAAAAATTCTCTGTATTATATGCATTATATTGTAATAGTGATAATATACCAGATGTAATTGAATATTTTAGAGAAGATAATAAAATAAGAGAAAAGAAGTTATTAAGAAGTTTTGAAGTGGAAGAAGCAAGTGTTATTTCGGCTATAGAAAAGGTAAAAGAGGTTTGTAGGGAAAAAGATATAGATTTAACTATATTCTTTGAAAATTTATTAAATCATCGTGATTCATTTATTGAAATATGTGCTTTATTTACATTAGTTTATATTATGAAGGATGATGTTAGTAGAATAGATATGCAATTTGCTGAGTTGCCAGTAACTATAAGAAAAAAAGAAAGAAATAAGGTTATTAATGAATATTTAAAACTTTATTATGAGCCAGATAAATTAATAGAAAATCTTAGTAAAATAACAGGTTTTATACAAGCTAAAAAAAGATATTTAAAAGAAAAGAGTAATAAACATAGGGTAGAAATAAGAGAATTAGATCATGCAATGTTAATGTTAAAAAGAAGGGCTAAACAAAGCGAAATAATTAATGCTAAAGATATAATACGAGGTGTAAAAGATGAAAAAGTAAAATGGTATATTTTAAAATTTATACTTGAGCATAATGAGAAGTATTATAAAGAAATAAAAGCAGAAGTAAAAGAATTAGAAGATAATCAAGAAGCTAATTATAGAGCTTTACTTCATGATTATCATTTGGATGAAGTATCTTATAGTATAGAAAAAATAATGGTTAATCCAATTAGTGAAGTTAAGGAAATGATTAGTAGTTTGAAAAATAATAATTTTTCTCTTGAGACTATGGTTTATGCTTTAGAAAATAGTAGTTTAGATATTATTAAGATGATTGGAGATTTAATAGTTAAAGGTTATTTATCTAAGAATTATGTAGAGAATAATATTAGTATATTTAATAAAGATAGTGAATTATTAGAAGTATTTTTAAATAATTTAGAAGTACTTAATAATTATGCTGTTAATCCGTATTTGTTTAATAATTCTTTAGATGTGTTATTTGGAGATAATAAGATATTTAATAATAATATGGAATTATGTAGTAATTATTCTTTATTACCTTATTTTAAAGTTATGAATGATTTTTCATTTTTATTAGATGATAATTTAGATAATAATATAAGTCGTTTTATAGAAATGGGGTATAAAGATTATTTAGTTAATAATATTGGATTATTAAGTAGTAATAATATTCAGAGATTAGAAGTATTAAGAGCTTTAAATATACCTCTTGATGATGAAGAGGAGATTAGAAGTGTATTAGATTCTAATAAAGATTTTGTTATACCAGATGAGACAATAGATTCTTATATTCCAGATGTTTTAAGTTTTGTTGATGAAGTTGATTTAAGTAATATAACTTTAAATGAATATCAAGTATCTAATATGGAATATAATATTGGTGGTGTTATTGTAGCTAAGCCTAAAGTAGATAAATTGTTAAGAGAGGGTAGTAGTCTTTATCAAGCTATATTTGAGGGAATGAAATTGTCTTATGAAGAATATCAAAGAGTTATAGATTGTTTATTAAAGAAAGAATCAATGATAATTAGTTGATTCTTTTTTTCTGTAAATTAAATTAAAAAAAAGATAATTAAAGTAGAAAGTTTTGTAATTTTGTGTTAGTATGGTTATAGTAGAGAATATTGGAGGGAATAATATGAATTGTAAGAATTGTGGTAGTCCTTTAATAGGAACAGAAACTCTTTGTCCTATGTGTGGTTTTCAGGTAAGCGCGTATAATAATCAAGTTCCAGCAACAGGAGCAGTGCCAGTACAGCCTATGGCGGGAGGACAACCTGCAGCACCAGTGCAGGGAGTACTTACTCCTCAAGTTGCACCGGCAGATGTTGGGGCTTCACAA
>CALCBO010000245.1 GCA_937897245.1 uncultured Caryophanales bacterium
GCAATAGATAATATTCCAGATTTCTTTGTTGTAGCATATACTGCTTATGATAAAGATAAGAAAGAAATAATATCTGAAGCTGTTGCCGAAATTGAAGAAAGAATAAAAGATTTAAATATGATGCTAGATGATTTAGATTATATTAAAGATAATAAGCCTGAAACTTTTCATCAGGCACTACAGTTATTTTGGATTTATGCAATGTGTGCTGGAGTCATTAATTATGGACGTATGGATATTGTTTTAGGTCCTTTCTTAAAAAGAGATATAGATAATGGTTTAATAGATGAAGAAGAGGCTTATCGTTATGTCAAATCATTATGGACGATGATAGAAAATAGACGTACGACTGTTAATGGGCGTATTATTGTAGGGGGCTATGGTAGAAATAATGAAGAGGCATGTGATTTATTTACAAAAATATGCTTAAGAGTATGTAAAGATACACGTTATGTAGAACCTCAATTTACGATAAGACTTTCAAAAAATACACCAGATTATATTAAAGACATGGCATATGATTGTATAGCATCAGGGGCTACATATCCAACGTTATATAATGATGAAGTTAATATTCCTGCTGTTGAATATGCTATGGGCGTTGATAGAAAAACAGCTGAACAATATGTTCCTTTTGGTTGCGGAGAATTTGTTATTCAAGGAAAAAGTGTTGGTACACCTAATGTATTGTTGAATCTTGTTAAGATTCAACAAATGGTTTTAAATGAGGGATATGATCCTATGGATGGTGTAAAACGTAGTGGAAATATATATATTCCTTCATTGTCAGAATATAAAACATTTGATGACTTCTATAATAAATATAAAGAGTTACTAGATTACTATTATGATTTAAGTGTTGAATGTCAGCTTCATAGTTATAAGATAATGAATCAAGAAGTCTCATTTTTATTCACGAGTATTTTAATGGATGATTGTATTGATAGAGGAAAAGCATTACTAGATGGTGGAGTAGAAATTCTAGGGGGAACGAATGAAACTTATGGTAATATTAATGCTTCTGATGCTTTGTATGCAATTAAAACACTAGTCTATGATGAAAAGAAGTATACATTAGAACAGTTAAATCAAGCGGCTCTACATAATTTTGAAGGCTATGAAAATATTCAGAAAGATTTATGGAATCTACCTAAATATGGTAATGATCATGATGAATGTGATGCTCTTGCAGTAGATCTTTATGAACATGTTTCTAAAGGTATGAGAAAAAGAGGTGTTGATCATGATATGGGATATTTTTTGATTGTTATTAGTAATAATCAGACAAATACTGATTGGGGTCATGAAACTGCTGCTTCTTTAGATGGAAGAAGAAAAGGTGTTTATATGAATCCTGCTAATAATCCTCAAGGTGGAGCTTCAAGAAATGGTCCTACAGCGATGTTGAATTCATTAGTTAAATTGAATCCTAAATATCATGGTGGTAGTGTACAAAATATTAAGTTTACTCCTCGTATGATGTATGAAGACAAAGAAAAAGTGAAAATATTGTTTGATACATATTTTAAAAATGGCGGTTGTCAGCTCATGGTTACAGTTGTAGATCATGGTGTATTACAAGATGCTCAAAAACATCCAGAAAACTATCCAGATTTATTAGTAAGAGTAGCGGGATATAGTGCAGTTTTTGTTAATTTATCAACTGATATTCAAGATGAACTTATAAGTAGAGTGCTATTTGATTGATATCAATTTTAGAGGTACTCGTAATATGATCAGTTAATATGTTTATTTTTATGATAACTTGTCATATTATGACTGTAGGAATCAATAAAAATAAGATAATCTTTTAATGGAATAATAGCTAAAGTCATAATTAGTTATAAGATTTGCTTTAAGAATACTTTCAATGTTTTTAGGGATTGATAGCACTTTTATACAAGGAAGTGACTATGATAAGGTTTGAGTAGATAATATTGATATTTGATTTTTGTTTATTGATATGATGATTTGTGGTGGAGAAGTTAAATAGAAGAATTCTATTTGAAACATTATATGTTTTTATGGAATACTTTGTTTAAATTATAAATGTATTTTTCTCAGTTAAAATATGGAGGTGTTGTTATGAGTTCGAAGTCAATGAGTTTAAAAGGGAAAATTAAGAATTATGCAAAAAAGAATAATATATTAAAAACAGTCCACTTATTATAATGGGGATCAGAATATGTGCCAGCGTAAGGGAAAGGCCTTTCATTTTCAGCAAGTCTGCATAAAGATTCTTCCTAAACATTCCTATTTCCCCTCTCTCTTATCAAACCAATTTAAGAACAGAATTGTCGCAAGAATGAACCAAATAATGGATAGGCAAATGCCTGGGAGAACTACCCCCATATCCAAAAGCGGATTGCCCTCCTCTGCTCTGATTCCATTTGGCAATATGTGAAGAAGCGGGCAAAGAATTCTCATAGGGATTGCTGAAACCAAAAAATACCATTTTCCTGTCGGTGCAATGATTATACCTCCAACCGTTAGAAAAAGGCATAGCAGTAATTCCACAATCATTCCAAAGCGTTCACTTAAAAATAAAAGAAATGGTATCTCCCATAGCTGCGAAATCGTAAGAACCACTATTGCAATTGCTGCTCCCCCAATCGGAACACAAGTGGTCAATAGAGCTCCTCCTAAAGAAGCACCCACAAATATAATCATGTTAGATACCAAAATCACACATCCCATATAGATGATTTTTCCCATCATCGATTTTCTTTTACCGGTAGAAAGTGTCATAAAA
>CALCBO010000246.1 GCA_937897245.1 uncultured Caryophanales bacterium
TTCATCATCAGTCATATTTAATACTCCAGCATTCTTTGCAGAACCAGCACAATTTACTAAAATATCTACTCTTCCATATTCTTCTTTTGCTTTTCTTGCTGCTTCTTCAATTTCTTCAGTATTAGTTACATCACATTTAAGTGGTAAAACTCGTACTCCCTCTTCTTCTAATTCATCTTTTAACTCTAATAATCTTTCCATTCTTCTTGCCAAGATAACTAAATCAGCACCTTGTTTAGCAAAACCTCTTGCCATCTGTTTTCCAAGACCAGATGATGCTCCTGAAATAACAGCTACTCTTTTTTTTAAATCAAACATTTAATTCCTCCAATCTTCACAATAAGTATTATACCATTTTTTTATTATATTGTTCAATATCTAAAAATCTAATTTCAGTATCAATAAAATAATCTCTTTTTCTTTTATAAGCTAAACAACTAAAATGTTCTCCAAATTCAATTAAAGAATAATCACTAAATACTAAATGCTTATCATTAAAAATCATATTTTTTAAATAATCATTATCAAAATAATCAAGTTTCCCAATAAAAGGAGAATTACCTACTATCTCATAATTAGCATTCATACGACAAACATAGTCAGCATAATCAATTAAAAGATATTCTCTTTTACCATTATCTCTTCTCTCATAAGAAGCAATATTATAAGCATGACCTTCTACTTTCTCTCTTCCATTATTTTGACACCCTAAAATTAGAGAACTATTAATTCCCATAAAATTCATTATATTATTAGCTATAATACTATATTCACTACATAAAGCATTACCCCTACCTTTAAACCAACTAATACCATGTTCTAAAGAAGGAGTATAAAAGTTATAATCAGACTTATATAACAACTGAAACATTTTCTCTCTTGAAATAATTTCTTTATCATCATAAATAATCTTATCATCCATACCAAAATAATCTTCAATAAAAGCTAAAATATAATCAAAAAGTTCTAATTCATTAGAAATTCTTTTATCCTTAATAAACTTACAAAAATCTATAATATAATCATCTTCATCAAGATAATAATACTTACCATCATTACCTATATAACCATTAATATCATAAGATAGACCAAATACTAATTTAGTATCTTTAGGAATATACCCCCTATAAAAACAATGATAATCTATATTAAAAGTATCACCATCTAAATACATATTAGTAAAATCACTTTCTACATCATATCCTAAAACAACTGAATTATTATCACTATTTTCCAATTCCTTAATTCTTAACTTAACAAATTCTTCTAACGTCTTATCATCTAATACTTTTATAAAATCAACATAATTCAAATTAACACATCCTATTTTGTATATCTTTTCTGAGGCTCTAATAAAGCTCTATTATCAATATAATAATCTCTTACTTTGCCATTACCCATCTGTAATAAATCATCCCCCACAATAACATAACAATAATCTTCAAATCTTAAATGTTTCTCATTATTTACTAACTTCTCAACCAAGTCGTTATTTAATTCTTTTATTTTAGCCATAAATGGAGATTCACTCAAAACATTAAAATTACTATCAAATATATTTATAAAATTACCATAATCAATTAAAGCATCAACTCGTCTACCAGTCTCCTCTTCATCATATGAAATCATATTATATGCATGTCCTTCTACTTCTCCATCTGATTCATAATGACCAACTACTAAATAACTATCAATCCCCATAAAATTCATTATATTATTAGCTATAACACTATATTCACTACATAAAGCATTACCACTACCTTTAAACCAACTAAGTCCATGTTCCTTAATTGGTGGATAAAAACTATGATCAGTTTGATATAACATTTGAAACATCTCTTCTCGATTAGGTCTTTCATTAATAATAAACTTATTTCTATCATCAAAATAATCTCTCATAAATTCTAAAATATAATCAAATAATTCTAATTCATCTAAAATTTCTTTATCTTTTATATACTCACAAAACTCCATAATATAATCATCTTGATCTACATAGTAATACTTTCCATCATTTCCAATATATCCATCTTTATCATAACTCATTCCATAAACTACTCTAGCTCCTTTATAAACATATCCCAAATAAAAACAATGTAAGGATATATCAAAAGGGGCTTTATTACCTTTTTTATTCTTAACAGGATTATAATCTAAATTATAACCTATTGTGATATTATCACCATTTTCTTCCTTAGCTTCCTCCTCTAATATTTTTATTTTAGAATCAACATATTCTTTTAATTGTTTACTATCTAACATTACTATTTCTTTATATATATCCATATAATCACGTCTTTCTTTTAAAAGATATTATAATTTCTTTTTTCTAAAAAAGAAAGAATTATTTGTGTTTTATTAAAAAAAGTGTTAAACTATAAAGGCTTAACGAAAAAAAGGAGGATTGTAGATGAAAAGAAAAATATTTATTAATAATCAAAACAAAGTAATTGAATGTCAAATAAGTGTCAACGAAAGTCAAATCAGAAGTACTTTATCTTATGCTTCTCATAATACTGGTGAAGCATTAAAATTAGTTAATCTTGGTAAAAAACTATTAACTGAAAAAGATAAACTACGTCTATCTCAAACAGTTAGAGATTTAAGTGAATTTCAATCTGATTTAGCATATGATAAAGCTATTAAACATCAATTAATTGGCGCTATTGAATTAGAAGGTTATGATTATGATAGCATTTTATTATCTGAAGAAGAAATGAATGATAAAGACTTTTTAAGAAGACTACGTACATTTATAATGGGAAATCAAACTACTTCAAAAGATAATGATATGGAACTATCACATTCATTTGAAAAAGCTGTTGATAAAGCTTTTAATGAAGATAATCAATTAGATCAAGCCTCAATTAGTGACAATTATTCTGAAGTCATTCTTAATTCTGATGAAACTAAACAATATCGTCTAGTTATGGCTCAACAATTACCTTACACTAAAAAATAAGAGAATTACTCTTATTTTTTTTATTAATTAGTAAGTGTTATTGTTCCACTCTCAATTGGTAAATTTAAATAATTTGCATCTGTTAATGATATTGTTCTAACAGCTCCCAAACTATTAGTAACTTCTACTATATCTGTACTAGTATTCATAGTAGTACTTTGTAAAGTATTTACAAATTCATGTTCTCCATCAGATGTAAGTTGTTTATAGTAAATAGTTGGTGCCGAAGTTGCCGCATATGGTACATTATTAAAAACTGCATTCCCTGAACTATCAGTAGTTATAACATTCCCATATTCTACTCCTGTACTATCACATCTCTTAAATGTTGCTCCTACAATTGGTGTTCCCGAACTAGTTCCATCCTCTGAAACATGTAGTGTTAAAGTACCAGTCGCCGCAATAGTTAAGTTATAATTATTAGTACCTTCTTCTACTGTAATACTACTAGGATCTATTGTTGTACTATCATATCCAACAACTTCACCTGTAACACTATAACTACCATTAATTAAATTAGTACTTCCACTACCATTAGTAATAATTACTTGATTTGCCATAATAATAATTCCCCTTTCTCAATAGATAAATTAGGATAATACTTATCCCTTAATTGAAAGGTAATTTTTCTAAGAAAACATCTAGGAAAATAAAATATATAATTACTATTCTTATTATCAACATAAAAATCTATATTAATACCCCCACTACAACCAAATGCTCTAAGATGATAAATACTATTACTTTCTAATTCTAATTCAATCTCTCCATTATATGTAACTCCTTCAAAACAATTACTTTTATTCCATATTTTAACCAAAGCTTGCATTTCATTATAAATACCTAATCCCTTAAATTTTAGTTTTACTTTCATAAAAATCACCCTTCAAGATAATATATATTATTTAAAATAAAATGCTTATCATAAGCACCCAAAAAAAAGAGAATTATTAATTAATCCTCTAAAATAATACTAACAATATAACCTAAAGCTATTATAAATGTAATAAGAAGTATAAACCAACTAAATATAAAAGCTTGAGTATTATCCCCTAAAAGAGCTATAAAAGCACTAAGTAATGGTGATACTGATATAACTCTTAAACTTCTACCAATTGCTTTTCTTTCTTTAATCTTACTTTTATTAATTCTTATTATAGGTATATAAGGGCTCCTACTATAATATACATACATTCCATATAAATAAAGAATTATCCCTAAAAAAAGCATTAATAAGAAATATCCCATAACTAGTCACCTCATTTTAATCTATCTATTTATATTATATATAATATTATTATTTTTTTAAAGATAATACTTTTTTATTTTCTTCTTTTAATTGTTCCTTACTAATATTAGGATTTAATCTTAATGATATTTTTGGTTTTTCTAATTCTTTAATAGGACTATTTATTCTAGCTTTAATAGCTTGTAATGACTCTTTTGTAATAGGTATTTCTACTGTTTCTAATTCATATTTATCAAAATCTAAAAAAGTAAATTTTATATATTCTAAGTGCATTGAACCATCTTCCATAATAGTTAGTAAAAAGTATGGTGACCAGTAAATTGGTTCTACTTTCTCCAATACTGAGACTAATTGTTCTAATTCATTATATATTCTTCTATTTCTATACTCATACCTATAATCATTAAATCTTTGATAATTAAGAGCCTTTAATAAAAATTCTTTTTCATCTTCAATTATTTCTTCTTCTGTTGGTAATTCTCTATCATAAAATCTTCCATCATCACTAAACATTTCAACTGCTTTATTAGAACTATTACTACCATAACCATTTTGTAAATAATTATCTAATTCAGCTCGAGAAACAATTCTTTTAACTCTAGTAGTAGAATCACCAACTAAGATTTTATTATGTATTAAAGATTTATTACCATCCTTATAAGATACAATTTCTTCTAACACTCCATCTCTAATACTTAAATATGGCTTTTCATAATCCAATATTTGATTAACAAAATGATATTTATCAAACAAACCAATTCTTTGAACATGTTCTGGAATAGTTGAATAAGGAAATTCAGATCTTCTTTCATCATTCAAATAAGAATTAACATATGATGTATTATCATGTTCAAGATTATGATAATACATACATTTTCCATTACCAAACAATATCATATAATCTTGATATCCCAGCATAATTTGTACATAATCATCTCGAGAAAAAACTGAACCCAATTGATTAATAAACTCTAATTTATCGTTCACCATAAACACCTCATTTCAGATAAAAGTAAATCTATTATAACATACTTTTAACTAATTTCTTAGCTATTTCATCCTTACCTCTACACTCAGTAATATTATCTTCTTTATCAATCAAATAAGCTATATGTTTCCCTTCTCTAATCGTTTCTAAATCATTAGCGACCACCATATCACAATTATTCCTATCTCGTAAATCTTTCGCAACTTCAATTAAGTCTTCAACTAATACTCCATTTAATAATTTAAAACCAACTAAATAAGTATTAGGACTAATTACCTTTATCATCGAAATTATTTTAGGAGTAGGTTTTAATACTATTACTAAATCTTCTTCATTAGAAGAAATCTTACTATCATTAATTACTTCAACTTTATCCCCATATATAATACTTTCTTTTAACTTATTCATATTAGTAACATAATCTACCATATAATCTGATACTGCCATCGAATGAATAAAACCATCTATTACTTGAGTATTTAATAACTCTTTAACTATTCTTTCTAATTCCAATGATCCTTCTACTTCTATAATACTTACCCTATCATCCATTGGTTTAATAGCTCTTTTAGAACAAATATAATATATTTGATAATCATCATTTCTTTTTAATAATTCTTTAGTAATCATATAGCCTAATCTACCACTACCTGAATTAGTAATCTTTCTTACTTCATCTATTTTTTCACTAGTACCCCCAGCTGTAATTATTATATTTTTCATTTAATATCATTCTCCTTCATTAATACTTTTACATAATTAATAATATCTTCACTCTTTGGTAATTTACCTTTAGCTTCTACTCCACAAGCTAAATGACCTATTACTGGTTCTATTATTTTATAACCATATTCTTCTAACTTTTTAATATTATTTTGAACAATAACATTTTCATACATCTGATTATTCATTGCTGGTACAAATACAACTGGACTAGTAGTTGCCATAATTGTAGTTGACAACATATCATCCGCAATACCATTCGCAACTTTTCCAATTATATTAGCTGTTGCGGGTACTATTAAAAATAAATCAGCTTTCTGCGCTAAAGAAATATGCCTAACATCTCTATAATCAACTTCTTCAAACATATCTACAATTACTTTATTACCAGATAACGTCTCTAAAGTTAATGGCGTAATAAAATTTATTGCATTCTTAGTCATAATAATATCAATATTAGCTCCATTACTTTTTAAATAACTAATAATTCCACATGTCTTATAAGCTGCTATTCCCCCAGTAACCCCAATCACAATATTTAAATCTTTAAACACAAAATCATCTCCTTCAATTAAATTTTAAATTCAAACAATTGATAAGTAAAATATATTTATGTTATCATATTAATAAGGAGTGCTTATAATGAATATAGATTTAGAATTATATCGTATTTTCTACATAGTAGCTAAAAATAATCACATGACTAAAGCTAGTTATGAATTACATATATCCCAACCTGCTATAAGTCAATCTATTAAAAAATTAGAAAACCAACTAGAAGTACCTCTCTTTATTAGAAGTAATAAAGGAATGGAATTAACTAAAGAAGGTCAAATGTTCTACGACTATATAAGAGGTGCCTTAGAATTAATAAATAATGCTGAAAATGAATTTACTTCATATAAAAAACTAGAAAAAGGTACAATCAAAATTGGTATTTCAACATCTCTTACTAAAATAATCTTAATGGACACTATAAAAAAATATCATCAAGATTATCCTAATATAGAAATAAATATCACTAATGATTTAACTACTAATTTAATTAATAATCTTCAAAAAGGTAAAGTAGACTTTGTTATTTATAATGAAGGAGACATTAAAGAGAATAATCTAAGTATTAAAAAAATAAAAGAAATAAAACAAGGCTTTATCTATAATCCTAACTTCTTTAATGATAATATTAATTCTTTTAAAGAGTTAAATAATTATCCTTTAATTCTTCAAAAGAATGAATCAAATAGTCGTAAATATTTAAATAAACTAATGCTAGATAATAAAATATTACTAAAACCTAAAACTGAAGTAGTATCCCAAGACTTAATATTAGAACTAACTAATGCTGGTTTAGGAGTCGGATTTGTTATTATTGATTTAGCTAAAAGATATTTTAATAATCTACAAGAACTAAATATTAATAAAAAAATACCACCTAGTAATATTTATCTAGCTACAAATAAAAACACTACTTTACCATTCGCTAGTAAAAAATTTCTTGAATATCTAAAAAATAAATAAAGGAAGAACCATCAAATTCTTCCTTTTATTAACATTTTTTCTTTTACTAAGCCACTAACATACTTATCTATATCTTTTCCTAAATTAGCTATTTCTTTAACCATACTTGAAGATACTAATTGATAATCTCTATCAGCAAATAAACATATTGTATTAACTTTATTATCTGATAATTCTCTATTGATTTGTTGCATTTCTACTTCATAAGTAAAATCACTTATATTTCTTAGTCCTCTAATAATAGCCCTACACTTATATAATAATGCCACATCTACTGTTGCACCTTCTTCTACTACTATTTTTACATTATTATATTCAGCATACAATTGACGTATCATCTCAACTCTCTCAGCTACTGAAAACAACCCATCATTCTTACTAGAATTATTCATAACAGCAATTATTACTTCATCAAACAAAGCACAAGCTTGTTCTATTATATTCATATGTCCTTTAGTAATTGGATCAAAACTACCAGGATATAATACTCTACTCATAATGATTTCACCATCCTTCCTATATTAATATCTTTATTATTACTAAATACATAGTCAAACTCATTATTATTATATTCAATACTTGAACTATCTCTTAAGAAAAAGTCATCTTTTGTTATACCATCTCTCATAATAGCTCTCTCTTCCCTAATGTCATAAGATATATCCAACAATACTTTAATATTACATTTATCAAAAAAAACTGTTTTAGGCAAAAGAATCCAATCTAAAATAATAATCTTATTTGAATTATCATTAATAACTGAAGATATATACCCTTCCATATACTTCCAAGTAATATCTGTAAGTTTATCCATCTCTTCTTCATCTGTAAAAACTATTCTTCCCAATTTCTTTCTATCAACAGAATTATTACTTAAAATATCAACTCCAAATACTCTAACTAATTCTTCTTTTACTCTATCCATTTGTAATACTTGATGACCTATTTTATCAATATCTAAATAAACTACTTCTCTATCAATACAATCTATAATATTTCTAGCTAAAGTACTTTTACCAGAACCAGATTTACCACATATACCAATAATCATAACTTTTCCTCCCTTCAACTTGAATTTTATCACTACAATAGCTATAATAATAATACATATTATGCATATCTGTCATAACAGGAGGTTATTATGAATAAAACTAAATGTAGCGTTAATGCTACATAAGAAAAACCGACACTTTTGTGTCGGTTTTTTGTATGCTCTATGCTCTATAAAAACCGCAATTTTACAAAAGAAATGCCAAAAATATAATTTTTGACAAAAACTATTGATTTTTCGTGTAAAAT
>CALCBO010000247.1 GCA_937897245.1 uncultured Caryophanales bacterium
TGATTGGAACAATTTAGAAGAAAGATATATTAATGGTCAAGATTTACATGCTGCTCAATTAGTTCAAGTTGGAGATAAATATTATGTTTATGGTTGGTTAAATTATAAATATAATACTTCAGTTTGGGGTGGATATTTGAATACTCCAGTAGAAGTTTACCAAGGTGAAGATGGATTATTATATTCTCGATTAGATTCAAAATTATTAGAATTATCTAATAAAGGATTAATTTATAAAGAAGATTTAATTACTAGTTCAAAAACTTTAGAAGGAGTATTCGATAGAACTTTAATTAATGCAGATTTTAAACAAACTGAAGGTAAGTCTTATATTACTGTTTCAGAAGGAGAAAGAACTTTCTTAGTTGGTATTGAATATTCAATGGGAAAACCATCATTAGTAATTAGAAATGAAAAAGACGGTTATGTATCATCTATTGGAATTAAAAATAATAGTTCTTATCATTTAGATATTATGGTAGATGATAATTTTATAGAAGATGTATTATGACACTCTTAGAGTGTTTTTTTGCTTTTTATTCTGTTTTGTGTTATAATAGCTAGCTGTAAAAGGGGGATGGATTATGTCTGTTGTTGCTAGTGGAAGATGGAGTCCAGTTAGTTTTAAAGGGTTAGTTTATGAGTTTAATAGAGGAGTATATGTGATTAGTAGGATGAGAGTTTATAAGGATAATATTGATAATTCTTATAGAAAACATCATGCTTCTTCAACAGTTCAATTGACTAAGGAAATAGTTATGAAGGAATATCCTCAATATTCTAGAGAAGTTTCTTTATTAGATTCAGTTTGGGAAAAACCATTTGAAGCTGGGGTAGTGTCTTCAAGAATAGGTAATGTTGTGGTGCAATTTGAAGGCGATAGAGGCTTAGTTTTTTTACCAAATCAACTTAATGAGTATCAAATTTCAAAACTTGTTTCAATTGTTCGGCCAAGAGATAGTTTTATTTTTTCTATTTATATGAATGGAGATATTATGGATGATATAACAAGTAGTAGATTTTTATCTTTTTTAGAAAATTATAGGCAAATTCTTATGGAAAATCAGTTTTTACCAGTGGATAAAAGAGAAAATTGGAAAAATAAGTCTATAAAAAAAGATAATAATAAAATAATTATAAAGAATAAATACTAAGGTGTTAACAAGAGCTTTTCTCTATTATGATTAAATATGTAGCAAGTGAAAAATGAAGTTAAGAAGGTATATAGTAGAAGAGTATATAATAAATGATATTAACAATATTTATAAACATAAAGCTCAATTGAAAATGTAAATGCAACTTTGAAAAGTTAAATGCAATTGTAGGAGTAATTTTTTGATAACAAACAAGGAGTAGCCTTGTTTGTTTTAATATTATACTCTATTAAAAAATGCAAGGGTCCAGAATAATTCACTACGTTCACCCTTGCATTTTTGTTGAAAGTAGTGGATTTTTCAATGGTTTTGTAGTAGTATATAGCCAAGCAATTCATTATTTTTATTAATACACGCAAAAAGAGGCTGAATTTTGGAACATTTTTCGAAATTCAAAATGCAACCTTGGTTAGTATGTATGAAATGATGGTGCTTAGACTATTATTTAGTTAGTTTATTTTTTTAAGATTGATTTTGATAAACTAACTTTATTAGGTTCAATTTCTTGAATACCTAACTTATCTATGGTGTCTTTTCCATAGATAGTACTAAACAAAGTATGTGGTGATACATTGTTTAGTTTTTTTCTTTTATAAGAATTAATATGTGACATTATTAGATTAATATCATCCTGATTTAAATCATCGAACGAAGTTCCTTTTGGTAGAATTCTTCTAAGAAGTTCATGATTAACTTCACAAGAACCTTTTTCAAAAGGACTTGACGGATGACAATAAAATATTTGAGTTCTTTTTTCACCTGTATTTTTATCAATTTCTATTTAAATTGGATTTGAAAATTCAGAACCATTGTCAGTTAGTATTAAAGTAAACAACTCTTTGAATTTATCAATTCCCAGTATTTCTTGTATATTATTAAAAATATCAATAACTGATTGAGCATCATTATGCTCTCTAATAAAGGCTAACATAAATGAACAGTTTTTAAAGTGAATAGTTAATAATGTTTTTCCACCTTTTTTACCTTCAACGGAATCCATTTCAACTACAGGAGTATCAGGATGTTTTTTCATATATTTTTCAAAATCTTCATATGTTCTGTTTTCTAAACATTTCTTATCTATTTTATATACCTTGGTTTGTTTACATCTTTGTCTGAATCTAACTTTTCTTGGTAAATCAATATTTTTTACATCAAGCATTCCTAGGTCAATATATTTATAAATGGTTTTATCACTAAACATTATTTTATTTTTATTGTTTATTAAAGCTTGATGAATAGATTGATTCTGTTCACAAATAAGAGGAGTCAATATTTCATTTAGGTTATCAAGCTCATCTTGGTAAATCATAATTCCTGATCGAACTTCTGATAAATTCGATTTATATTCATCATTGGCATAATTAGCATCATAAAAACGTTTAGTTAATGTACACCTTGCTTTATTTTTACATCCATTACATACATATGGTGGTTTATTTAAAAGGTTACATTTTTCCTCAATAAATTCTGAACAATTTTTAATATTACAATTTTTTCCTCTATTAGGACAAGTAGTTCTATATATACAATTATTAAATTGTCTACCAATACCACCTGTGTTCTTTACAATATAATGATTTCTAATTTCTCTAGAAATTGTGGTACAATTTTTATTAATATTTCTAGCAATTTCCTTAAAAGATAATCTTTCAGATAAACTATTTTCAATTGCGTATCTTTCATCTAATGATAGATTCTTCTTCATATTCCAAAACCTCCCTAACTAAGCACCATCGAGACATATTATATATATTTCCCATGTAAATGCAACATAATTAGTTTGTAGAGGTAAGTGCAACTATTATAAATATGAAGGTTGCATTTACTATTACAAGTGAGATTATAAACATAAATAATAGGCTGTTAACAAAAAAAGGTTGACAGTATAATAATTGTTTTGTTATAATAACTACGTTATTTAGAAATGGAGGGATATTATGGCAGTTAAATTAAGATTAACAAGAATGGGTGCTAAGAAGAAACCTACTTATAGAATAGTTGCTACTGATTCTCGTCGTCCTAGAGATGGTCAATATTTAGAATTAGTTGGTACTTATTCACCACTTGGAGAATGTAAAGTGGATATAAAAGAAGAAGTAGCTTTAAAATGGTTAAATGAAGGAGCTATTCCTACTGATACAGTTCGTAATTTACTTAGTAAAACTGGAATCATGAAGAAATTTACAGATTCTAAGAAGAAAGGTAATTAATTATGAGTTTAGTAGAATTAACAG
>CALCBO010000248.1 GCA_937897245.1 uncultured Caryophanales bacterium
AACACCATAAAGTGATTATAAATCAGATTCTTCACTTTTCCAAGGAAAGAGTCATCGTCTTTTTCTGTTTCCTTTTCTGTGTTGTCCTGCAGAATCAATCTCTGAATAATCTAAATGTACATGTTTTATAAGAATATGTTCTCCTACCTCAAATACTCTTTCAGAATCAGCTAACTCTTCTTTATCATTACCTACATAAACTGAAGATTCTTTTATAAACATATTATCTTCATATTTCTCACTACAACTAGGTAACAATACTAAACTACCTACTAGTAAAGTACTAACTCCAAACACTTTTAATTTTTTTATTGTTCTTGTTCTCATATCCATCTACTCCTTCTTTTGTATAGCCTAAGAACAAAAAAACAAGACTATACATATTTTGTAAAGTCTTGCTACTACAATAAACCGAATATATAAATATATTGTCCTGACGATTTATAACTATAGAATTATCTATATAAGCTACTCCCTCTTACGTATATAATTATATCAATAATTATACTTTTTATCAATAGTAATTATCGTAATCTACGTATATAACTTTTTACTTTTGGATTACTAATTGTATATTCTTCTGGTGCATAATTCATAGGAGAATCTACTATATTTTCATTTTCCATATAATACATTTTTAACGAATCATTATCAGTTAATATAGGTTTATAACCAGTACACTCAAATATAAAATCTCTATCTAGTGTTCTAATACCTCTAACAATAATATCAGTATTTAAATTTCTACTTCCCTCACAATCTGTAGAACAACAATTTGTACATATATGTGTATGTTTTAATAATAATTCTCTCATTTTTATTTCTACTTCTAATGGAGAAAACCCAGTCCTTTTTATAATCTTTTTTCCTTTTTTTACTACAACATCCATCAAATAACCTTCTTTCTGTAAAACTCCTTTAGAATAACACTATTCAAACAGAATGTCAAAAACAATCTAAAGAAAAATCAAAAATAAATCTTATTTCTTACTTTATTTTTTATTGTTCTTAACTTTCTCCTTAGGTTCAACTTTAAAACCAGTCCCACTTTTTACTTCTTCATCAGTATTATTATCAGTTTCTGTTTTAACTTCTTGACAGGAAAAACCTTTTTCTTCTAAAATCTTTTTAACCTTCTTTTTAGTTAACTTCTTCTTAATACCTAATACTTTATTAATCTCTCCAGTTTCCATAACAACTACTTCTTTTTCCCCTGGATTTGCATTACAACTATAATTTTCATGTATCTCACTATTACAATAATTCTGTTGTAGAGATTCTGTTATTTCATTTTTTACTTCATCTGTTAATTCTTCCTCTTCATTTAAAGTAGCCATAATCATTTTTTCAACTATATTATTAGTAAAATCAAAATGATATTCTATATTCTCTTGCATTACATGTTTAAATTCACTTTCAAAAGTACTTTGACAATCCATAAGAACTTCTTTTTCTGTTTTTTCGACACTACAACCTACCATTAACATAATAGAAACCAACACAATTATAATAAAAGTAACTTTTTTCATAAACACTCTCCTAGTATTATTTAAAAAGCAATGATTTCTCATTGCTTATATACATATTAATTATCTTATTATCCTAATTTCTTTCCACAATTAGAACAGAATTTAGCTCCATTAGTAGCTGTACCACAATCTGGACAGAATTTTGGAACATTTCCGTCAGTACTTCCAGCAGCATCTCCTCCTGTAGAACCAGCTCCAGCAGCAGCTCCAATATCTTGAGCTGTAACACCTTTATTTTGGAATGCATTACTAGCAGCTCCACCAACAACACCACCACTAGACATATTCATCATTCCAATACCCATAAATCCATTAGCAGCTCCATTTGGATTATTGGCAGCATCTTCAACAGCTTTTCCATAAGATCCAACAAGCTTTCCTTGTTGCATAAAGCTATTTGATGATAATTCATAATCATCAATTTTTCTTTCACTTTCATCATCTAAAGTAACAGATTCAACTGCAAAACCTTCCAAACTGAGACCACGATCACGAATTGGTTGATCAAATACTTTCTCATCCATAATCTTCTTAATCTCATCAGTAGCACTAGGAAGTTCAAGTACAGGAACTTGATGAACACTATTTCCAAGTTCATTTAAGACATTTTGGAATGATGATACAACTTCACTTCTCATTTGTTCAACAATATCATCTTTACGATATTCATCTGCAGTACCAGCAATCTTACTCATAAATAATGAAGGATCACTAACTGTAAAAGTATATTTACCAAAACATTTAACTTCAACTCTTAACGGAGTCATTTTACCAGTCATTTGATTTGGAATTGGATGAGACCAATCTTGAAAAGGAATTGGTGCAGGTGTTCCAAACTTATTATCTATTATTTCCTTAGCATTAATATAGAAAACAGCTTGTTCCTTACTAACTCCACCACCATAAGTAAAACGATTCCACATTTCTTTAAAAACATCACCGAATTGACCAGCAAAGAAAGTTGGTGAACTAGACTGATCAAAAGTATAAATACCATCTTCAGCCGTAGCATCTAACACTTTACCACTATCAAATATAACAGCAATTTGTCCAGGTGAAACTTGGATAGCACTATCTTTTGAAATAATACCATTTTTTGTAGTAACTTTCTTCATTAATATATCATTACCCAAGTCCTCACATCGAATATAATCTTTCCATTGATCATGTAGAGTACTTCCAACAGCACTCGCAGCAGCTTTAATTAAACCCATAATTTATCAATCTCCAATCTCTTCTTTTATTACAATTATTATACAACAAATTTACATATTTTTAAAGAATTATTTTTTCTTAGATAAAGACGTTTCAAATAATTCATCTTTTTCCAAATTTAATGACATAGTATCTTTATCAATATAATTATCAAGACTTACTTTATATAATACTTGATTTTCTCCCTTTACTCTAAAAATAAGTAACATAATTAGAATAAAAGTTAAAGATAAAGACAAAGTAACAATTTCAAACAAAGGTAAAGCTCTAACTATCTCTCCTCTATCATTTACTGTATATTCTGAATTATGATCAATATTAAAAAATCCATCTATTATCTTAACATAATCACTAACAGCCTTATAATAATTTCCCTTTTTAACATCAGAATAAATATATTTTAATATTTGCTTCATTCTAACATCTGTATAAATAGTAAAAACTTTTCCATTTTCATTTCCACTATTTCCCATAAATATATTAGGTTCTTCACTACCATTTAAATAAAGAACTAATATTACTCCATCACTTTTAAAATCATTATAATCATAAAAATTATATGTATATTTATCAATATCATATCCAGCTAAATTATTAGTTGTAACAACAACTGCATCAATTTTACTACTTTTAATAAAACTCTTTAATTGATTATATATCTTCTTTTCTTCATCTTCTTTTAATACATTAGCAAAATCGTATATCTTTCCTTTACTAGAAATAGCAGGAGTCGCTAAAATATCATTAATATTATTCTCATTAACTTCAACATCTTTAGGAACCAATGGATTTTCTTTAGTCCTTTCAAATGTTTCTGTACTAGCAAAACACCTTATTGGCATAACTAACAATAAAACTAAAAGAATAATTTTATACTTATTCATTATTACCCCTCCTATAAGAAATATGCAATCAAAGTAGTTATTATAAAAAATATTGAAAATACTACAAAACCAAATAATAATATTGATCCAATACTAAAAGCTGATTCCAAAATAGACCTTCCAGTTTGTCCATTCATAATATATTTATATTGTTTATCTTTATATTTTATTGTTAATAAATAGACTGGTATTAACACTTCTTTTGCCTCATAAAAACGTGCTGTTATATTATTCTCTTGCGTTTTTAACAAATGATGATTTACCTTATCTTTAGCTACTCTTAAACTATGATTAAGAATCCCTTCTCTTGCTTTATTTGCCACATCTTCCAACGATAAATCTCCAAACATCACACTACTATTCTTTAATAAATCATCACTATAATCTACTATAAATCTATAATCATAATTACAAATAGTATGAAATAGCTTTTCATCTATTTTTATATATGTTGGAAATATCAAATTTTTATAATCTATATATACATTTTCTATTACATCATATTTTTTTAATTCTATATATTTTTTATTATCTTTTTTTACTGGTTCCTTATCTCCAGCCAATATTGATACTTTACCATCTATTAATACATTAGATAATATTGCCGGTATAAATAATCTTTTCATTTTATAGATTTCTTTTTTTCTTCTAAAAATTAATGGAACAAAAGGATTTCTAAATATCTTTTTCTTATAATCTTTTACTGCTTCTACCCCATCCTTAACAAATGGTACTATTTCAGGTAATTTTGTCAATTCTTCTTCTGTTTTAGTTAAAGTTTTAAAATGACAAAAACAACATTCATCAATCTTTTCATTAGCTAAAGTATAAAAACTTGACTGACAATTCTCACAATAACATTTTAACACTTTTTTTTCTTCTTCTAATAATTCATCTATTTCACTATCATAAAACATATAGTATCACATCCTAACCTTATTATAGCAAATTAATCAATATCGAACAATACTATTGAATGTAAATACTCTACTAATAATACTCATTATTTCACTTCCACAATAACTACAATTTTTTTTATTAGAAAGTAATTGTAATGGAGCCCCACAATTAGGACAACGTAAACCTATAACTTTTAAATCATCAGGTAATTTTGTCTCATCAATAACATAAATATATTCAATTTTTACTCTATCTTGTATAATTTTCCTCTCTTCCCCTCTTATTATTTCATATTGAAAACTAGAAGCAATAGTAATAGTAGATACAGCTTCATTCTTTTCATAATTAGATAAAACAGTATTATGTATTTTCAAATCTCTAATCACACATTCTCCATAATCACGTAACATTCCTTCAACAAAAATCTTTTTAGATTCAGTTAAAGATTCGCTATTCCCTTTTTCAAAAGCTTTTATTACTTCATAAATAACTATTTCTGCTTTATGTTTTAATTCATTTATATTAACTTCAGGAAAATCCTTCTGTAATCTTTTTAAATATATTCTATCCATACTAGCTAATGATTTAGGCGTATCTTGAGCTTCTAATTTAGCCTGTTTTACTACATCACTAATATCAATCCCAGATAATCCAACATCTCTTATTATATTTTTTATCTTATGTTTAATAATTAATACACATACTATTATAAATCCAATAAATATACATACACCTATAATAAATTCCATATCATCACCATTATTATTGTATCAAATAAACATTTTAGATACAATAAAAGAACTTAGTATCTTACTAAATTCTTATTTAACTTCTATTTTTTCTTTTCCACCCATATATGGACGTAATACTTTAGGTATTAAGATAGAACCATCTTCTAAATAATTATTTTCAATTAAAGCAATTAATCCACGAGGAGTTGCTACTACAGTATTATTTAAAGTATGTAAATAATATGTTCCTTTTTCTCCTTTAGCTCTAATACCTAAACGTCTTGCTTGAGCATCTCCTAATGTACTACAACTACATACTTCAAAATATTTTTTCTGTCTAGGACTCCAAGCTTCTATATCACAAGATTTAACTTTTAAATCTGCTAAATCTCCACTACAACATTCTAATTGTCTAACTGGAATATTCATATTTCTAAATATTTGCACTGATAAATTCCACATTCTATCATACCATTCCATAGAATCTTCTGGTTCACATATTACTATCATTTCTTGTTTTTCAAATTGATGTACACGATATAAACCTCTCTCTTCTAGTCCATGACTTCCACCTTCTTTTCTAAAGCATGGAGAATAACTAGTCATATTAATTGGTAATTCTTCTTTTTTTATTATTTGATCTTTAAATTTACCTATCATACTATGCTCACTAGTTCCTATTAAATATAAATCTTCTCCTTCTATCTTATACATCATAGCTTCCATTTCAGGAAAACTCATAACTCCTGTCACAACATCACTATGAATCATAAAGGGTGGAACTGCATAAGTAAATCCAGCATTTATCATAAAATCTCTAGCGTAAGCAAGCATTGCTTCATGTAATCTCGCAATATCTCCAAGCAAGTAATAAAAACCTTCTCCACTAGTCCTTCCAGCAGCTACTTTATCCATTCCTTTTAATTTTTCAATAATATCAGCATGATATGGTATCTCATAGTTAGGTACTACAGGTTCTCCAAATCTTTCAACTTCTACATTTTCTGTATCATCCTTACCAATTGGAACAGATTCATCCATTATTTGCGGAATAACCATCATTTTTTCTCTAATTAAAGACCTTAATTCTGCCTGCTTTCCTTCTAATTTAGCAATTTCATCCCCAGAACTAACAATACTTTCTCTAATTTTTTCAGCTTCTTCCTTCTTACCATCTTTCATTAATAATCCAATTTGCCCACTAAGTTTATTTTTTTCAGCTTTTAAACTATCCATTTTTACCTGTACTTCACGAACTTCTTTATCTAGTTCATAAACATCATCAACTAATGGTAATTTTTCATCCTGAAATTTCTTTTTAATATTTTCCTTAACTAAATCCCTATTTTCTCTTATTAATTTAATATCTATCATTCTATTCTCCTTCTTTCTTCTCAACTATTATTTTAGCATAATCTATACTATTATTTTCTTTATCCAATGAAATTAAATACTTACCATAATTAATCTCTCTATTATTAACAGTACTCAACTTATAATTATTATCATTAACTATAAGTTGATATTCAATCTCCCCTTCCCAATAACACTCAACATTCATAGGACATCTACTATCATCAACATGTATTAATTCTAAATACAAATCTTCATCTTTAACCACAACTTTTTCATCTAAATAAATATCAAAGGATCGTCCTAACTCTACAATATTATTCTCTAAAGCTTTTTTAGTTTTTTCAACAGATTTTGTATCATCAACATTTTCAATATTATTATCCTTTTTTAATCTTTTACCACTATTATTATTACCCACAGTAAAACAAATAACAAATACTACTACAAAAACTGTTAATACAATCCCAATTATTATTATTTTATTTTTCATATTAACCTCCAAAAAAAACAAAAAAAGAACAGTACAAGGAGTGCATATAACACACGGTACCATCCTTTATTTAACTTAATTTGATAACGGCTTTAACCGGAATTTCTTCATCTATAGAGTAGATAAATAAGCTCTTACATCGTTTCCACCAACCACGAATTCTCTATGCTAAGTCAGACTTATTATTAGTTCTAATTATCGACTTATTACTAATATAGTATATTATTTTTTATTATAAAAAGCAAGCTATTTTTTCACAGGACATCTAACTTCTAACCCATCAAAAGAAGTATTACTATAATTATTAACTACATCTTTTGTAATACGATTACTAGCTATCTCATAAAATCCTGATTTACCATCAGATAATGTAACATAGTATTTAGCTTTTCCCATTGTATTATCAACTTTAACATATCCCGAAATAGGTTCTCTTAAATAATAAAATGGTAAATGTACTACATCTCCTACATCAGGATATGTAAAGTAATATACTCCTGAAACACTAGAATAAGTACTCTCACAACTATTAGCTCCTTCTTGGATTATTTTCTTAGTTTTATCTATCATTTTATTAGAAGTTAATACATAATAATAATTACTTGCTTTATACTCTTTAATAACACCTATTTTTGAATAAATATAACTTCCTAATAATATTAAAAATATAAAAAAACTAGTCATTAAAAACATCTTTTTATAGCTATATCTCTTTTCTAATGATATTTTTCCCTCTTCTCCTACAAAAGTATATCCCAGGTAACTATGATTACCAAATCCTATAATTGGAATAAATATAAATGGAAGAATAGCTACTAATATTCCACTATATTTAAAATCTTTTCCTAATTTATATACCATTACTAATGAAATAATAGGTCCTATTACTGGTATTAATACAAGTAACCCTATCCATTGTTTCTGAAATGTTATATCAGCTAAAACCATATTATTATAAATAGGTATTAATCCACTCCACCATCTCTTATTACATTTTATATATATTAATTCTAAAGCATAAATATATATAAAGATCATAGTTAAAACAATCCCAATTAAAGGAAAACTAGAAGCAACAAAAGCATTAATATCATATCCCATTTCTGAAAAAAATAATAATCCAGTTCCTCCAACTGAAAGTATATATATTAGATAAGTAACTATAAAACATAATAATTCACTACCTGTATTATTAGCTAAACTAATATTATCATTTGCATCTTTATTATTACTTCCAACAATAAAGTTACCACTTCCTACATGATAAGTCTGTTTATTATTTTCAATAAATGGTCTCATATTCTTATTAGCTTCATGTTCATAATTCAAATTACCACATTTCAAACAACAACGTGCATTACTATTCATTTCTGCTCCACATCTAGGACAAATCATTGTATAACCTTTATCATCCATATTATAAACCACCTCATATTATTATTTTACCACATATTTAAACAAAAGAAAAAGAAAGTAAAAACTTTCTTAATGAGTTAATGAGACCTCATAAGTCTGAATAGTTACTTTTTATCGCAATCGGAAAGCTGGTGAAACACCGTCAGTATTAGGAGCAATGTTAGGGTCGTGGTTGCCAGAGTTGCGCACATAGCTGAAACGGTAAGTATTATGAGAATGAGCCGAGCGGAGCCACCAACATGAATTTGATCCATTATTTTGCTTAATTGCTCCTGAGTAACTTGAGTTTGTCACATTTTGTCCTGCATAATAATCTAATTGTCTAGTATTATTATAAGCTGAATCATGATAATCTATTCCACTATTTATATCTCCGTCATTATCTTCCCATACTTCATGAGGTGATAATAAATATAACTTATCAGTTGAGGTGAAGTTTGTCTCTCCAGAGGTTGATCCATGTCCTGATACCACTGTTGTATCTATTATCGCATTTTTTAAGGCTGTTGGTAAGGCATTATAAATATCACCATTGACATAGGTTCTCATTTCACTAGCTGGCCAGCCTCCTATATTTCCAGTACCTATTGTGCCGTTATCAACTGGATTCATTCTATGAGTTGTAATTATATCTGCAAACTCTAAGACTAAGCCACAAGCTGTTTGACTAAATCCTGTAGTAGAACATTCTGCTGGAGTTGTAGTATTCGCAACTCTTAGGGTATGTGTTCCAAATGTTCCTAAATCTACTGTTTTAGTATCTCCAACATTTGGAGTTATTGTTCCTGCTCTAAGACCTGTTATTAATTCATCCCATGTAGTACTCTCATTAAATCCTAGATGTTCCACAGATATTGCATTACTATCAGCTTGTTTATAATCTACTGCAAAATTAAAAATAATTGTTCTATCATCTACTGGTAATTGATTATTAGAAATATCTCTCTTAAACTCTACTCTTACTTTATAAGTCTCCCTAGTATTTGCTTTTAATTCATGATTTTGTAATATTGGTCTTCCATCACTATAAGTTACTGAATAACTTAAATAATTTGGCAAACTAGAATCTGTAATAACCACTGGTTCACGTTCTCCATCACCTATTTTATAAGTAGAAGTAATTGTATCAACCATTCCATCTACACTACCATCATTTACTGCATCTACTTCAAATTCATAAAAATCTCCTGGTTTATCTAAAGTCACAACATAAGTTACTTCAGTATCATCAACTGGATTAATAGTAGCCCCTTGATCACCAGTACCTATTGTAACACTTCCACTTTTAGGACTAATATTTTCAAAATGAATATCCCAAGTAGAATTCTTAATTTTACTACTACCATTAATTATTAAATTAGAAGATAATACCGCATATCCAATACCTAAAGCCAATAATAAAATACCTAATGTTAATCCCCAAAAAGTTCTTTTATCTTCGACATTTCTATAATACATGATATCATCTCCTATTATACCTATTATTATATCAATATAATCTTCTTTTAGCAACATTTTACACTTACAAGATATGTAAAATATTGTCTATTTACAACATACAAATATCCAAAATAATTTGAACAAAAAAACGCCCTAAAGCGTTATTTATCTACTACAATTAATTTAATAGCAGTTCTTTCTTCTCCTCCTATTGAAATATCTTGAAAAGCAGGAATACATACTAAATTCTTCCCACTAGGAGCTACAAACCCCCTCGCAATCGCAATAGCTTTAATAGCTTGATTTAAAGCTCCCGCTCCTACAGCTTGTATTTCTACCATTCCTTTTTCTCGAAAAACATTAGCCAATGCTCCTGCTACTCTATTAGAATTTGATTTACTACTTACTTTTAATATTTCCATAGATTATCCTCTCTTTCATATTAATCATATGAAAGAAAATATAAAATATTCTAATTAATCTTCTGTATACCAAGTAGTCGCTATCTCATGTACATCTATTTCTTGTCCATCTTTCCAAGTATGTAAATAACTTCTATATCCTCTACCACCTAAATAAGTAGAAGAAGTAGTATATTCCTTACCCTCTTTAGCATCATGATTAGACCAAAACTCTACATGAGCTCTTCCACCTTCAGAATAAGCTTTAATATATATAGGATACTGATAAGTATTTTTAAATTGCATATCAGCACACCATCCACCACCATAACTAGCTACAGTTGCATCTAATCCACCATCTACATATAAACTTTTTTTCGCATGAGGATACCTCTTAACAATCTCTAAACCACCAAGTAAAGCTGCATTATAAGTAGTAGTAGCTATCTGACATACTCCATTGCCTACAAACTCATAATAGAATACATACCCAGCTTTATTAAATGGACCAGCCTTACTACAATAACTAAACACTTCTCCAGGTAATACAATACTACCATTAATATATCCTAAAGCCGTATTTAAATTAATATTTCTTAAATAAGTATTAGGCATAAAAGTAGTTACAAATGAAGAAGTCATTGTATCTATTTGTTTATATCCTTCATTTTCATCAGGTTTAGTCTCTATTCCAACTAAATTAATTCCATTTTTTAAATCAATGGGCTTCTTTAATTGTTCTTTAATAACATTTAAGCTTTGCTCTACATCAAAAGAATAACCATTAACACCTGGAAGATAACTAACCCCAACACTAGTATCAAAATAACCTGATTGTTCAGCTACATCAACCTTACCTTTAATATCACTTAATACACTAGTCAAAGTATTATCATCAATCTTATAATAAAATGGAAATACTTTCTTAGGTTTATGTTCTAATACTTTAAGCTTTTTTCTAAAACTTAATTTCTTTTGATAATCCTTAATTTGTTCAATAGTTTTTTCCTTATCAATGGTAATACCTAAATCTTTAATCTGATAATCATACATATTGGAATTAATATTTAATTTAATAGCTCTAGAAGCTAACTGTTCATTATAATAATCTAATTTTAATTCAACTTGATGATAACTATAATCAGACATATCATATTCTTCAATATAAGTATTAGGTAAACATTCTTTATCATATCTCTTTAATGAATATAAACTACTTACGAAAAAAATTACATAAGAAAAGATTATGATTGTTAATAAAAAACATATTATTATAATCTTAATCTTTTTCTTTTTCATTCCTATCACCTGTTATACTATTAATCATTTTATTTATTACTTTATACCCCTCATTATTTAAATGAATACCATCATCTGTATATTTCTCATTTAATTTATCATCATCATTTAACTCTTTATAAATATCTAAATAATGAACATTTAACTGATCTGTTAATTTTTTGATTTTTTTATTATACTCTTTAATATCTTCAACATCAATACTTGCAGTGAAAAACTTCTTATCATAATCATCCATATCAGGATTAATTGGATATAAAGATTCTACATATATCTCTGCAAATTTCCTATTATATTGAATATTATTAACTAATTTTTCTAAAGAAGATAATACTTCATCTATATCTTCACCATCACCTATTTCATTAATACCTAACTCTATAAATACAATAGAAGGATTAAAATCATAAACATTCTTTTTCATATCTTCTATAATATCTGTAATTTCATAATCTTTATTTGCAATTTTAACATAATGATAATCTAAATCAAAATCATCTAAATCATAATCCTCAGTATGATAAGTCCCCAACAATAAATAATTATCATCAACTATATTATTCTTAACTACTTTCTCTTCTACTTGTTTCTTATTACTCTTTGGTTTAGAATCATTAAATTTATTATTTTCTACAAAAAATAGTATTACTAAAAGAGCCAATGTTAAAGTACCTAATAAATAACAAACTTTTTTCATCATTAAATAATTATGTTTATAGTTATTTTTCTTTTTACTACTTTTTCTTTTTTTCTTTTTAGTACTTTTCTTATAACTATTATATCTACCTTCTAAAAAACTAGTATCCAAAGAATCAATATCATTTAATCTATCTAAATCTACTCTTATCTTAGTTGTTACATCTAATGACTTATCTTTTTCACTAGTTATTTTTTTCTTTATATCAGCATTTTTTTTAACTCTAGTCATATTTTTTTTATTAGAATTACTATAAGGTTTATTATTCTTTTTTACCATATTTCCAACCTCTTTCATACACAAAAGTATTATATCATGAAGGATTTATCACCGCAACAAATTAAGTAAAAAGAAAGCTATTTCAAGCTTCCTTTTCCAATTATTTTACATTTAATTAGACTTAATCTCTCCTTTTAAAATACCTAATACATTATTTTGTATTAACTTAATCAATGATATTTTATCTACATCTAAAGAACTAACTAATTCCATTTTAGATATTATTCTATTTCCTAATAAAACTTCTATATATCCCATAATATCTCCTTTATTTATAGGATATTTTATTTTATTAATATAAGTCTTATAATTATACTTAGTATTATTAGAATCTATATCCTCTACAACTACTAAATCATCTTTTAATAATAGATTTAAACTATTTGATGTTGCTTTTTCTAAACTAATATTTTTTATAACACTATTCTTATCTTTTAATTTATTTACTTTAGTATTCTGAAATCCATAATCTAATAAATCTATTGTTTCTTTATTTCTTATTTTACTATCTTTCTCTCCTAATACTATTCCTATTAGTCTTATATTATTTCTTTTAGTCGTTGCAGCTAAACAATAACCTGCATTATCTGTATGTCCAGTCTTTAATCCATCTGTTCCTTCATACTGACTAATTAATTTATTGGTATTTACTAACCAAAATTTATTATCTGTATCTTCTCTTAAATAATCTTCATAAATAGATGAAAATCTTATAATATCTGGATGATTTAAAATTAATTCTTGTGCAATCATAGCCATATCATAAGCACTAGAATAATGATCTTCTTCATCTAAACCAGTTGCATTCTTAAAATGTGTATGTTTAAGTCCTAATTCTTTTACTTTTAAATTCATTCTTTCTACAAATTTCTCTTCACTTCCACTTATATATTCAGCCATTGCTACAGTCGCATCATTACCACTCGCAACACTAATTCCTTTCATTAAATCTTCTACACTCATCTTCTCCCCTTGCTCTAAATATATCTGACTTCCTCCCATATCACTAGCATTCTGACTAACTGTAACTATATCACTCCATTTAATTTTTCCTTCTTCTACTTCTTCTAATATTATTATTTGGGCAATCATCTTAGTCATAGAAGCTACACTTACTTCTTTATCTTTATCTTTTTCAAATATTATTTTTCCACTATTAGCTTCTATTAAAATTCCACTACTAGCATTAGGTATTAACTCCTCTGCTGATACAAATAATGGTAAGAATAATAATATTAGTATAAATAATATCTTTTTCATCTTATCCTCCTACCATTTTTTATGTAAAAAAAGTAAAATTTATTCATAATTTATCTATTTAATGCTATGATAGAATTAGGTGATAATATGAAAATAAAGAAAAAAAGAATAAGAGTAAAGAAAAAAAATATGGCTATATTTATAATCTTTATTATGTTATTTACCTATGTCACAACAGAAACAATCTTAGCTATATCAAGTTCTTTAACAAATAAAACAGTAAAGAAAAAATCACCTAAAACAGTAGAAAAAACAAAAAAGAAAGAAGAAATCAAAGTGGAAGAAAAATCATCGTTCGAACAATTCGATTACTACAATAAAGATTATCAAGATAGATATCAAAATTATAAAAGAAATAATCCTGATTTATCAGATGAACAAATAGTAAAAAATGTTAATATGCAACTAGATAAAAATCATTATGAAGATACTATTCCTGCTAAAAACTTAAATACTGAAAAAATCTTAGTTAATAAATACTATTACTTAGATAAAAACTATGTACCAGATGACTTAGAAAAAATTAGTCAAGAATATGCTCTAAATGGAATGAAATTAACTCATGAAGCAAGAATAGCTTTTGAAAACATGTCTAAAAGTGCCGCAAAAGAAAATTTAAAAATAATAGCTATGTCTTCATATCGTAGTTATGATTACCAAGTAGATTTATACAATAAGTATGTTAAAAGTGATGGTAAAGAAAAAGCTGATACTTACTCTGGTCGTCCAGGTCACTCTGAACATCAAACTGGTCTAGCTACTGATGTTTATAATGTTAAAGAAACATATACTAATTTTGGTAAAACTAAAGAATATGAATGGATGCAAAATCATGCTCATGAATATGGCTTTATCTTAAGATTTCCAAAAGATAAAGAAGAAGAAACTGGATATCAATTTGAATCATGGCATTACCGCTATGTAGGAAAAGAAATAGCAAAATACATTAAAGAGAATAATATTTCATTTGAAGAATACTACGCAACCATTATAAAAGATTGGTAAAATAACTATATATAATAAAATAAAACTGATAAAAACATCATATTAGAAATTGATATTTTTATCAGTTTTCCTATTCCAAAAATCTATTCAAATACTATTTGAACTAATTTTTAAACCTATTTTTTTATTGTATCAGAATCATTTATATCTTTAACTTTTATTTTATCATATTTTTTCTTATTGGCATTTAAAACACCATTTATCAAATCATATTCTCAACCAAACATTACCCCTAAATTTTCTAATTATTTCTATTAAAGCATCTTGAAGGATTAGTATATAATACTCTTACCATGTCCATCATTCTTTTTTCTAAAGCTTGGAGTGAAACTCTAGATATCTTTAGTAACCATCTTTTTGTTATATAATCTTCACTTGTGGTAGGATTGATAGAATATGCCATATTAGTTAAGTCTCTATGTATACATGATAATTTATTTACTGGTTGCCCTCAGATACGAGCCCATCTTGCTGATAATTTTGAAGCAAATGTCATTATTTCTTTTTGTAGTTCAAAAGCATTATCTACATAATCCAATCCACTTGGTCTTCGTTTAAATCTTGGTACTGACATATAACCATATCCTTTTTCTATTTATTAGTATCTAGAAGTCTATATAATAATAGACTTCTAGATTTTTTTAATCAGTCCTCACTTCTCTCACGCACTTTTGTTAGCTTTCACTATTTTGTCCTCATTTCGGACATGGCAGAAGAGTTCCTTTTTCCAAAATAGTTCAGTCGGATTTTGTTCACTACTTCTTTCC
>CALCBO010000249.1 GCA_937897245.1 uncultured Caryophanales bacterium
AAAAAATAAAAATTTATGATAAATTATATATACCTGAAGAAAATAGGGGATTAGTTAAATGGTATAATAATGGTCTCCAAAACCACTGTTGGGAGTTCGATTCTCTCATCCCCTGCCATTTACAAATTCAAGTAGCAGGAATGCTGCTTTTTTTTATTAAATGCCGGGGATTCGGTTTTAACTAGACCCCTCTTCAGCTCCATGAGTCCCCTCTCTAGGTTAAACCCTTTTCTATATTGGTTTCTTTCAGCAGTCGTTTTGTTATATAAATTACAAAAAAATTTTATAAAGAAAAGGAGAATTTATATGACAGAACAAACTATTAATGAACTTACAAATTTTTTTCAACAATTCAAAAATGTGGAGACAAAACTTCCTGCTCAAAGTAATCTAACTTTCGATAGAGCTATCGATTGCTTTTTTAACAATATGCGTGAGCGTGGATTAGCTGACCAAACATTGTTGTTTTATAAAAAGAAACTTTCCACATTCAGAAAATTCTTAGTGCAGATTAAGAAAGTGGAATCTTTAGAGGCAGTAACATCTGATGAATTAAAATATTATTTCGAAACAAAATATTCCAAAAAGAAGACTGGTTATTATAACTGCCATATGAGGGCACTAAGAGCTTTCTTTAATTATTTAGAAAAAGATGGTTATTTACTAGCAAATCCAGCTCGTGGATTACAGTTAAAAAAGCAACATCAGGAAAAGTTAGATTACTTTACAATAGACCAAGTGCGAAAAATGGTTACTTCGTTTGATTTACGTTACAAGTCTGAATTGCGAAATCTTCTTTTAACTTTAATCTTGCTTGATACAGGAGTTCGCAATAGTGAACTTGTACGAATCAAACTTGAAGACATTAATTACAATGAAAGAAGCATCTATATCTATGCGACTAAGACTAATACCTTTCGCACGGTCTATTATTCGAAAGAAACAGAGCGAATATTAAATGTTTATAGGCGTGAAGTTTTAAAAGGAGCAGAAAAAGGACCACTTCTAGTGAAATTTAATGCTCAATCTAACGAACCTATCGTGGGTGTTCCTATAACTACTGAAATGGTTTATGGAATATTAAGGCGAAGAGCAAATAAAGTATTTGATGGCAAAGTCAGAATGAACCCACATAAGTTTCGTCATACTTTCGCTACTCACTTCATAATAAATGGTGGTGACCCTTTTTCACTCCGTGATCTTTTGGGACATACTAATATTGAAACTACAAAAATATATGTTGATATGTCACCAAAAGATCTTAAAACTAAACACACCCAACATTCAATAATCGCCAATATAGAAAATAATAGACAAGCAGGTGATTTTCATGAAAATTAGAAAATTATCTGTCTATGAGGATTCTACTAATAAACCTTATATTTTGCTTAAAGGAAAATGGCTACAAAAACTCGGATTTAATTTTCATAATTTTGTCGAAGTAGAAACTTATAAAGACAAGATTATTATTAGAAAAGTAAAAGACCCAAAGAAATGATTCTTTGAGTCTTTAATTATTATATCTGCTTGTCTATAATCTAACACCCAACATAGGTTTTGGAGACCATTATTATACCATTTAACTAATCCCCTGTATGAGATTAAATAATTAAAATAACTAAGATTTAGAAAAGGTAGTAATGGGATTTGGAGACCATTATTATACCATTTAACTAATCCCCTATAACTTGTGGACAAAAAAAGTATATCACAAAAAACTAATATAATGCAACTAATATTCAAAAATAAAAAGAAAATAAGGTTCTGAAATGAAATAAAACAAATTCGCTTCAGAACCTTATTTAATGAACCTTACTAACTTCATCTATTTTAAAAGTATAATTATCTGAAAAAGGACTCATTTCCTTAATATGCGGATTAATAATAGCTTTAGCTCCTAATAACTTATCTTCATTACCTAGATTATTCATCTCTCTCAATTCATTTAATGAAGTATGAAAATAATCAGCTATTATATCTAAATCTTCTCCTGTATCAGCTCTATATATTAAATCAGAACCTAAATCACTTTTCTCTAAATAATAATAAAATCTAGCTAAACCATTTTCAATACTCTTAGCAACTCTTCTAGCATTAGTATCCTTTGTTCCTAAAGATATTGTTACAAAACTTACATCAGTACTTGAATCTATTAATTCCTCTTGTTCTGTTGGAACCATTTCAGAAATACTACCATCTTCATTTTCTCTAAAACCAGTTTTACCACAAACAACATCTGACATATCATTCTGTCCAAAAGCTGTATGCATTGCTAATACCAAAGCATCAGATTCTCCCAATCTAGTATTATCATATGGGGCAAATATTAAAGATTGATCACCTGAATTATACAACTGATCAAGTGTAATCACTATACTCTGATCACGATTAATATCTTCACACTTACTAGTAGTAGAAAAAACAACTCCATCTTCTCTTAAAATATCACAAACTTCCTGAAACAAGGTATCACGACAATCATTATCATTTAATATTAATGATACCTTGAAAAGAAATAGACTCATGAGACATATTAATTGCTTCTTCTATAACTCCACTATGAAAAATAAAAGATGAATCATATTCAGAATTCTTAAACATTCCCTCTAAACTAATAGCTATTCCTATTTTTAATTCTCTTTTTAAAGATATTTTTTTATTATCATTTAAATTTTTTTTATTTATATAATCAATTTTCAAGTTATCACCTCTACATTCTAAGTATAATAAAAAAGACTAATAAAGTCAAAGAAGAATAACTTTACTATTAAATAATAAATAATTATAATTAAATTGGTCAAAAATAATAATTAATGATAAAATAGTATTGGTGATGTTAGTGGATTTTAATATTGATAATGAACCAACAAAAAAGAAAAAGAAATCTAAAAGTAATAAACTCTTAATAATATTATCAATGTTTTTTTTAGTCTTATCTATTACTCTTCTTTCTATATATTTTTATTCTCTTAATAAACCACCTAAGGTAGAGGAACCAAAAAAGGTAATAAAAAAAGAAAAACCTAAACTAAATATATTTAATGAAATTAGTAATCAAAGGCCTATAGCTATAATGATTGATAATAATATTGGAGATGCATATCATGCAGGACTTCAAGATTCTTTTATAAATTATGAAATAATAGTAGAGGGTGGCTTAACTAGAATAATGGCTTTATATAAAGATAAGGATGTAAATCTTATTGGACCAGTTAGAAGTTCTAGACATTACTTCCTAGATTATGCTTTAGAATATGATGCAGTATATGCTCATTTTGGTTGGAGTCCATATGCTGAAAGAGATATTCCTGCTTTAGGAATCAATAATATTAATGGAATGACTGATCCGACTGCTTATGAAAGAGATCCTGAAATAGCAGCTCCTCATAATGTTTTCACATCTACTGCTAAACTTAGAAGTTATTTAGAGTCAAAGCAATATAATCCAACTAGTAATAATTGGAAAAATATAGAATATAGTGTTGAAAAAATTGAACTAAATAAGACAACTGATGATACTACAACAGAAAATCCAAATCTATTAACTGCCAGTAGAATATCTATAGAATATTCTAACAGTGAGAATCGAACTTATGCTTATGATGAATTAAATGAATACTATTTACGTTCTCAAAATGGTAATGCTCATATAGATAGAGAAACTGATGAACAACTTCATTATAAAAACATAATTATCCAAAAAGCTGAAAATAAAAATATTGACAATGAAGGAAGACAAGATGTTCAAACAACTGGAACAGGAGATGGCTTTTATATTACAAATGGATATGCTCTTCCTATTAAATGGTCAAAGAGCACTAGAAATTCTAAAACAAGTTATACATTCCTAGATGGAAATCCTATAAAACTAAATGATGGAAATACATTTATTCAAATAGTTCCATTAACTAGTAATATAACAATTAATTAAGGAGGAAAAAGAATGAAAGTAGGATTATTTGGAACAGGAGCCTATGGATTGGCTCTTAGTAGTATCTTAGCCCATAATAGATGTGATATCACTATGTGGACTAGATTTGATAAAGAAAAAGAAAATTTAGAAACAACTCGTCAAAATGAAAAATATTTACCAGGCTATAAGCTAGATGAAAGTATTCAAATTACAACTAATGTTGAAGAATGTATTAAAGATAAAGATTTATTAATAGTAGCAATACCAGCTGCTTTTGTAGATTCACTATGTGAACAAATGAAACCATACATAAAAGGAAATCATATTTTAATAGCAACTAAAGGTATTGAACAAGGAACAGGTTTATTTATTAATGAAATAGTATCTAAAAATCTTAATACCACTAATGTAGCTGTAATAAGTGGACCAACTTTTGCTAGTGATTTAATTACTAAGATGCCTGCTGG
>CALCBO010000250.1 GCA_937897245.1 uncultured Caryophanales bacterium
TTGCTGGTGTTGTTACTGTAACATTTACTGTAACAGTTTGACCAGATTCATCTCCAGTAATTATTACTGTTGTACTTCCTACACTTACTCCTGTCACTTTTCCATTTGAATCAACACTTGCAACAGATGTATCATTAGATGTAAAAGTATAAGTCTCATCAATTGTTGCAGCATTCGTAATGTTAATTGTTTCTTCCTCACCTATTTCTAAACTCATATTTGAATTAGTAATATTCATTGACTGAACAGAAATTTTCCATATCGCAAATATCTCATCATCATTTGATGGTGTATAAGGCAAAATAACTGGAATACCATTTTGAAGTGCTGTATACCAATCATCTAAGAAATGTCCTTGATAAATAGGAGTTGGAATTGATGTAATTGAATCACCTTGTGATACTTTTATATTATCAGGTACAACAGTTCCTCCATTAGCATTTAAATCAACTGTATAATGAGGTACTATATTCCACTTCGCAATTAAAGTCATATCTCCTGTTGGAATATAACTTGAAGTTACTTTCACGCCATTTAAAAGAGAAGTATACCATCCATCAAATGTATGCCATTCATCATATATAGGGGTTGGAATTGTACCTATTTGATTACCATCTCTTACATTAATACTTACTGGTTCAACACTACCACCATTAGGATTAAGATCTATTGTATACATCACACCTAAATAATCAAGACTTAATGTTTGATATGTATCTCCTGAAATAATTTCTGTACCATTTACTTTTTTTGATTCATTTTCAATTTCAGTTATTTTAGTCTCCCCTGTATCAACTGAAACGGAAGGAGTATTTCCCGTTGAAGTTGCCTTTCCTAGAGCACCAGTTTTTCCTTTAAGTACTCCATCATACATTTTTAAAGTACCATATGCTGCAACTCCATAAGTTGAACCTTGAATAACAGGACTACTTTGAATATCTCCATCTTTTTTTCCTATAATAGCATTTCCACCTTCAATATATAAACCAAAATTATTAACTGATGTAATTATACCAGACTCAATTGTAATAACTCCAACAGTTGATCCATCATTTAAATTATGAACAGCTGCTCTTTGAGAAGAACTAGTTGTACTTATAACAGTATTACCTCTAATTGTTAAATTACCACCTTTATTATATATACCTTGTTTTGTACCAGTTGCACTAATTGTAACATTATCAATAATCATAGTTGCATTCTTATTATTATTAATTGCTCCTTGATCTGCACTACAAACCATAGTTCCATTCTTTATAGTCATAGTACCATTATTTTTAATAATTGAATTAGCACTAGCACTAGCAGTATGATTATTTAAATCTAAAATAATATTAGTACCAGATGGGATATTTGGATTACTAGCATCTGTTACAATAGAATCATTTACCAATTTAATAGTTGTTAAAGTATTATCCGTTGGTACCACTTCAACTGCAGCCATTAAAGTAGGATAACCTGTTGTATCATTTATAACTGCTACAGTCCCTGGACTAAACCATCTCGCAAAAATTTCTGTATCAGAAGTAGGAACAAAAGTAGAATCAACCTCTTCTCCACCAGTTGATGATGTATACCATCCTCCAAATACATTAGTACCATTAGTTGGGGTTGGAATAGTACCTATTGCTTCACCTATAACAACTTCAACATAAGTTGGATCAACACTTCCTTCTCCTGGATTTAAATCAACTCTATATTTACTTGAAACTACTGGAGTAACAGTAACATCTACAGTTTTGGTAAGATTTGATCTAGAACCAGTTATTGTTATTGTTGTTGTACCAGCAGAAACTCCACTAACTTTTCCAGTATTATCTACTGTCGCAACACTTGTATCATTTGAAGTATAAGTATATCCTTCCAACATATCAGAACAACTAACTACAATATCATCTTCTTCTCCTACTTCAATATTTATACTATCAGGAGAAATAGTAGCATTATTAATATTTGCTGTCCAATGTGCATAATAAGTTATACCTGCAGTAGGTACTGTCTCACTATTAACTAATACTCCTCCAGATATATCTGTATACCATCCATCAAATAAATAATTATCTCTTGTAGGTATAGGCAATTCTCCAACAGCTTCTCCTTTAGTAACATTCTTACCTTGAGAATCAACATTTCCCCCATTTGCATTAAATAATATTTGATAATAATCAGGATCCCTCTCTGTCGCATTTTCATCTGCTTGATCATAAATAATTTCCGTACTAATATTTAATTGTTCCGAAGAATCAGGTAAATCTTCTTCTTCTACATCTTTATCAAATTCAATTCTTACTTTATATTTTTCTCTAGTAGGAGTATTTTCATCTACCCTTTTCTTTAATAAATGATTAGCTTCAATTGCTCCCCCATCAGCATAAGTAACACTGTATTTTGCATAAGCTGGTAATGATACAACTTCTCCACTACCATTAGTAATTACCGGACTTATACTATTAATAGATACCATTCCATCTACTGTACCCGCATTAACCGCATCAACTAAAAACTCATAATAATCACCTGGTGTAGTAAAATTAACACTATAAGTAATAGTTTTATTATCCTGTGATACTGTTGGCAAAGTATTAATAACACTTCCACTACTAACCTCTAAACTACTACTATCCCAATGAATATCCCAAATATTATTAGCTAATATACTATTACCATTTATACTCATATTTGAAGTCAAAACAGCATATCCTAAACTAATTAATAATAATAAAATACATACTACATGATAAACTTTAATCTTCTTAAATATCTTCATATAATACCTATCCTTTTTACGATTATTCCATATAAAAAGAATACCATATTTTTCAAAAACATGCAATTCACAAAGCAAATTGATAGTGTAAAATTATTTGGGGGAAAGCAAAAAAAAAAGAAAGACCAATGTTATAATAAATTTGAAACTAACATAACATATGGAGGTCTTTCTATGAATATATTATCACAATTTAATAAAATATTGGAGAATAATTTTAATTTATTCCTTAAAAATTATTTTAATAATTCTAATTTTTGGAATAAATCTTCTGATTTTAATAATTATATTAACTTCATGAATGATTTAGATTCTTTTAATTATTCCTTGATTACTAACATTATTAAAGAGTATTTTGAATATATTGATGAAGTATTTTTTAATACATCTTACCGAAAACAATTCTGTGAATCAAAAGTTTTCTATAAAAGAACTATTCTTATATTATTTGGTGAAATTACTTATAAACGGCGATATTACTATGATAAAAAGTATAATGATAGGTTTTATTTTACTGACTTTTTTCTAGGACTCCCTAAAAGAAAATATTTTGATCCATTTGTTTGTGCTGAAATTTGTAATGAATCTGCCTCCACATCCTATTCTAAAGCTGGTATCATTATTGCTTCTAAAATAGGAAACAGAATCAATAATAATTTATTTATATCTAGAGCTTCTTCTAGAAATATTGTACTAAACTTTTCTATTCAAAATAATATGGAATATGATAAACGAAGAGTTGATAGATTATTTGTTATGCTTGATGAAAAATTTGTAGGTTCTCAATTCAATGAAGGTTTAAATCACATGATTAAAGCCTCTGTTATTTTTGAAGATACTGAACTTGTTTATAAATACAAAAAGGAAGAAAATTCCATGAATAGATATAAATTAGTTAATTCTTATACTTGTGCTTCCATTGATAATGAATTATTAAGTGATACAGTTGATTATATTTATAATAACTATGATACTGATTGCATAAAGGAAATTATTTTTATGGGAGATTGTGCTTCTTGGATTAAAAACTTTCCAAAATCTCATTGGTTTAAATTCAATAATAATTGTAAGATTACTTTTGCGATGGATGGTTTTCACTTTTCTCAAGCTCTTCAACAATTAACTACTAACGCTTATGAAGATGTGTATCAAGCTTTACATGAAATGGTACTTTTTAATAAGAAAAAAGATTTTATTACTATGTGTGATGATTTCAAAAAATTAGAACCAACTAGAATAGAAACTATAGATAATAAAATGAATTACATTTTAAACAATTGGAACGAAAGACAAATCTACCAAAATAATTCCTATATGAGATGTTCCATGGAATCTCACATTTCTCATATCTTTGCAGATTTATTTACTTCACGCCCTAAGGCTTATTCTAAAAAAGGATTAAAGCAATTATTAAAATTAAGATTATTAAAAACAAATAGAAAAAATATAAAACAATTATACTTAAACAGCTTAAAACCTAAAGAAGAAAAACAAACATATACTTCACGATTTATAAAAGATAAATATGATTATGAATTATATGATTCATCACAAGTATTTAACTTTTTATATAAAGATAATTTAATAAAAATAACATAAAAAAAGAAAATCAAATTTATTATAAATTTAACTTTCTAATCTTTCTTCCCCAAAACTCTTTACACTAATAGCAAATTTCACAAAACATTATGTAAATAAAAACAAAGAGTGAAAATTTCTCTTTGTTTTACTATTTCATTATATTACTTTCTACTTTCCAAGCTATAATTCTAAGTACTGCTTTATTAATAACATCTTCTGAAATCTGCTTATTCTTAACGGCTTCTAATAATTCATTATACATTGGTATAAAATCACTAGTTATTATCATATCACACCCAGCTTTAATAGCTAGACTAGCAGCATTACCACTCTCTACATATTTTTTTACTGCATCCATAGCTAAATCATCTGTCATAACAATCCCTGTAAAACCTAAATTATCACGAAGTTCTCCTACTACTTTTTCTGATAAAGAAGATGGTAATGTATTATCTATCGAATTCACAATATTATGTGAAACTAATATACTAGGAACTCCTGCTTCAATCCCTGCTTTAAAAGGTAAATAATCATTACCAGAAATTTCTTCATAACTTCTATTATCTACTGCTACATCTGTATGAGTATCTATATTATTACCATATCCAGGAAAATGTTTTAAACAAGAATTAATCTTATTCTTATTAGCATATCCTACCATCTTTCCTACAAACTCTGCAGTTTTTTCTGCATCATATCCAAAAGCTCTATTATAAATAAAATCACTTGGATTAACTGACACATCACTAACAGGAGCTAAATTAAGATTAAGCCCAATATTTTTTAGTAATGTTGCTTTCTCACTTTCAATCTGTTCTAATAAAGGATAACCACCCTCATCATAATAACTTCTTGGAGACTTAAATTTCTCACTTCTATAAGCTGGATATCTACTAACTCTAGTAACAAATCCCCCTTCTTCATCTACTCCCATAATTAATGGATATTTATACTTACTTTGATCATTATCTATCTCTTTTTTCATCTCATCCATTGTATGATTATCAAAATCCTTCGCAAATAATATATATCCTCCAGGATTATAATTAATATTATTATCAATATTATCTAATTCATATCTTACTAAAAATAATTGCCCAATCTTCTCTTCTAAACTCATTTCAGATACTATTTCTTGAGCCCTTTTATAACTATTTTTAAATATACTATTTGAAATATCACTATCTTCTATTAAATTACTCATCTTTTTTTCTTTCTTATTTATAACCTCTTTTTCTTTCTTTACACAACCACTTAATACAATCAAAACTACTAATACTAGAATTATACTTATTATTTTTTTCATACTTTCTACCTCATAATTTTCTTAAATTCATTTGGAATAGCTGTCTCAAATAATATTTCTTTTTTTATTTCTGGATAATACATCTTTAATCTATTTGCATGTAAATACAATCTATTCTCACTACTCTTTTTATCTCCATATTTCTTATCCCCAACAAGTGGACATCCTAATGAAGCAAAAGCTACTCTAATCTGATTTTTTCTTCCTGTCTCTATTTCTATTTGTATCATACTTTTATTATTATTCTCCTTAATTACTTTATAATTAGTAATTGCACACTTACCATCTTTATCTCTAGAAACATATACTAAATTAGTTTTAGTTTCTCTTAAATATTGTATTATCCTATCTTCCTTCTTTTCAAGAATACCATCTACTACTCCCACATATTCTCTTAATCTAACATATTCATTCCAATTCTCTTGTAATCTATTCTTAGTCTTCTCATCCTTAGCCAATACTACAATCCCACTAGTTTCTCTATCTAATCTATGTACTATAAATACTCTAGAATTTTTATTCTTATTAACTAAGTACTCTCTCACTATATGATATAAAGTATTCTCTTTTTCTTTATTAGTCGCAATAGTAAGTAACCCACTAGGTTTATTAACCACAATAATATGTTCATCTTCAAATATAATATCAAATGGTAATACATTTCTATTTTTCTTATTAGTATCAATAACTATATTCATACCTACTACTAAATGATAATTATATTTTGTAATCTTATTATTATTAACATATATAGAACCATGAGTTAAATATTGTTTAATCCTCTTTCTAGGTATATCTAAATTATTACATAAATATTCTAATAATTCTCCTTCTTCTTTTACTTTTAATTTCATTATTCTCACTCCTACACCTAATTATATAACAAATTTACTAATAAACAAAGAACTTAGAAAAAGTTATTCTAAGTTCTATAATTATTATTTCTTCTCTTGACAAATAATTAATAAATATGAGTTTTCTGGATCATAATGACATACCTGTAATACTAAAAATTTATCTTTAGCTCCATATTTTATATCATCTTTTATATATAAAACATTACTTAATAATTTATCTAAATGTTTTAAATAATCTTCATCACTATTAAACTGTAAATTCATATGTTCAATACTCATAGTAACTTTAACTGCCACTACTTCATATTTTATTTGTTTAGAATCTATACTTAAATAAACATCTTTACTATTTTGAAAAACATTACTATCTAAATATGACTCTAAATTAATAAATGGCAAACTATCTATAAACTTTTCATTCTTAGTATTATGCCCATATATATTTATTCTTTTATCATTATCTAAATCTACATTACGATAATCAAAGAAAGGTACTCCTAAATTATCTTCTTGATTATAAATATTATAAGTTAAATAATAAGTATTATTATATGTCCTAGTAACTAAAGAATTAATATTTACTCCTGATATTTCTAATCTTCCCATAATATTAGGATTATTATAAAACTCTCTCTCACTAGGTAAATTATTTTGATATAATACTTCTTCTTTATTATCTTTTACTTTATCTTTATCATCTTTTACTACTTTTTCTTCTTTAGTTACTATTTTCTTATTATCTATATTAGAAAATGCAATAATCACCACAATACTAACTAACAATAAAATAATTAAAACTATTATAGATATTATCTTATGATATTTATTATTCATACTTATTTACCTCTATATCTTATTAAGTACTTTTTCTACCCCTTTATCTATATTAGTAGATGTTCTTCTTCTTGTTGCTTTTTTTAATATATCACTACCATTCTTTACTATAAAACTATGTTTTATATTTCTAACTAAAGGATAATCACTTTCATTAGCACACACTACTACTATATCATTTAAATTTATTGAATTCTTTAATCCTATCTGATCTACTCCTGTAAACATATCACTTTTAGCTGAAGTAATTTCTAAATATGTTTTATCATGAATTTTTATATAAGAAAAATTACCTCTAATTTTCTTCAATAACTCTTCTACTTTGTTTTTATCATCTACTTCTATCTCTACTTTGTAAACATCTAAATCACCTAAATCATCACTATTAGTATATATATTATCTCCAGTATAATATATAACTGGATAGTCTTTAAAAAAGGTATTAATCTTCTTTAAATTAGCTACAGTAATCTTATTTTTAGAAATACATCTTCCTTTTTCTACATCATAAATATAACTACCATTAAGTGCTATTATATAATCTAAAAATGGAAAATCCTTATTATATTCTAACACTTCTTGATAATTACGATTAGTACACACAGAAAATACTATTCCTTTTTTCCTAATTCTTTCTATTTCAAGCATAGTTGATGCATAAACCGCATCTTCATCATTAATTAAAGCATTATAAAAACTACTTACTACCATTTTTACCATTTTTTACTTCCCCCATTTTATCAATATTTGATATAACAGTTAATAATAATCCTAAAGATAATACATATCCTGCCAATATATCACTAGGATAATGAACCCCTACATAAATTCTACTCAATCCTATTCCAATTATTATGAATAGAAGAATAATTGTTAGTAATATTTTTACTATTTTATTCTTTATATTATTCCATACCCAATAAATTAAATAACCATATACAGCTATAGATATCATTGCATGTCCTGATGGAAATGAATATCCCCCTTGCTTTATTAATCTTAAATGATCTGGTCTTACTCTTCTAATTATATTTTTTATTATTGTATTTACTAATACTGATGAAATAGTAATAATTCCTAAAGCTCTTTGATTCTTTTTATCAAAAGCTAATAATAAAGCTACTACTATACATAAAATACTAATTGTATTTCCAAAATTTGTAATAAACTTAAAAAAGCTATCTAATAAATCACTACGATATTGAAATATAAAGTTATATATAGAATCATCAAAACCTCTCATATTTCCAGTAAGCATCAAAATCATAATTATTAAAAATAATAAAAATAAACTTCCAACTATATAATATATTTTTTTCATTATCTCTCCTATTGCTTAAATGTTTTTCTAATTTCTTCTTTATATACTTCAACACCTGGTTGATTAAAAGGATTAATCCCCATTAAAAATCCACTAAATGCCGCACTTAATTGAAAGAAATAAATCAATGATGCCATACTTTCAACATTTAACTCTGCAATTTCTATTTCTAAACATGGAACTTCTCCACTATTATGTGCTCTAACTACAGAATCAAATACTTGTTGTTTTATATAATCTATTGTTTTTCCCTCATATTCTATATAATGATTATGATGAGTTATTTTAAAAAGGGTTTCAAATATTATTTTATTACCATCTTGGATAAATTGTCCCATAGAATGTAAATCTCTAGTATAAACTAAAGATATTGGTAATATTCCTAAACCACTCTTTCCTTCACTTTCTCCAAATAGTTGTTTTAACCATTCCATAAAAGGTATATATTTTTCTTCATCTACACAAAAAGCTTCTACAGTTTTTCCTTTTTCAAATAATAATTGTCTAACTACTGAATAACTAAAAGCTTGATCTATATATCTTTTTCCATCATAATATCCATCTATAATATTATCAATATCATAATTAAGTGCTAGTGGTAATAAATGAGCTGGTGTTATAAATGAAAACCTACCTCCTATATCATCTGGTATTATAAATGACTTACATCCAAGATTATTTACTTCTTCACGTAAACTACCTTTTTCTTTATCTGTAGTAATAATTATATGATTACGTAATTCTTCCTCTTCATACTTTCTTTTTAATTGTCCCATTAAGCATTTATATGTAATTGTAGTTTCCATAGTATTACCACTTTTACTAATAACATTTAAACAATAATTCTTATTATCTAAATATAATAATAATTCATCTAAATATTCACTAGATAAAGTAGTACCTGCATATATTATCTCAAAACTTTCATCTCCAAAGTATTTTTTAAACATCTCATGAAAAGCATAACTACCAAGATAAGATCCCCCAATACCTACAATTACTAAACAATCAAAATTACTTTTAATATAATCAGCTGTATTCTTAATATCTTTCACTACTTCACTTGAAATTTCCCTAGTCCATCCAGTCATCTTACTATTATTTAATTGCTCTATGTACTTATCCTTTTTATTATATAAATCATTATAATCACTCTCTGAAATAAACTGATTAACATAAGTCGTAAAATCAAACTTAATCATAGCACCACTCTCCACTATACCATTATACCAAAACAAAAGACTTGAAACAAGTTCAAATCTTTTATTATTAATTACTCTCATAAATAATAACTAACAATATCCAGAACACTCTGAATTACCACTACGTCCAACTGAACAACACCAACATCCTATAGTAAATGATACACTTCCATTAGTTTCTACATGACTCCCTAATACTCCATCTATACTACAAATAAATTGATAATCATTCCCAGTAAGCTCATTATAATCATAATAACATGGAATATTCTTAATTGACTCAAATACAGATAAAACAGTTTTTTTATTACTTTACACAAGATTTCAGTGTTGAATTCCTTTTTCACAAAATGTTATAATTAAAAAACAACATTTTATTAGAAAAAGGATGATACTATGTCAAAAGTTATTCTTATTACGGGGGCATCCCGCGGTATTGGTGCAGCAATTGCCCAAAGATTTGCAAAAGAAGGGTATTCTCTCGTCATCAACTGCAGCAAATCCGCCCAAGAACTTATTTCATTAAAAGAAGATTTACAAAAAAAATATCATGTCCCTATTCTGGCTTCCGTTGGAAATATTGGTGACTACCATTATGTGATTGCTCTTTTTGAA
>CALCBO010000251.1 GCA_937897245.1 uncultured Caryophanales bacterium
AAATTGCATATTAAATCTCCTCCTCTACAAATAGTTTAACACCAACTATTTTTTTTACTCTAACTTTATCTCCAACTTTAAAGCTTCTATCAGCTATAGCTGTCCAAACACTCCCTAATACTTTTATTTGTCCACTCTTATCTGGACTAATATCTTTTATTACATCAGCACTCATACCTAAAACCCTATCTAGATTTGTTGGTGTAAGTTTATCAACCCTAAAACGATTTATTACAGGTTTACTTATTATTAATGATATAACACTCACAATAATAAATCCAATTAACTGAATAATTAAAGAATCACTAAATATAGAAATAAGAATTGCAAAAGATGCTCCTATCGCAAACCAAATAGTTACCAAATTAACCGTAATTAATTCTATCAGTACTAATAAGACAAAAATTACAAACCACCAAACAGTCATACTTCCTCCTTTAATAAAATTATATGTTAAATTTAGTCCACTTTCAATAAAAATATTATATTTTCTTGTAGTAATAAAAAATATGGTTTATAATAGAAATAAGATAGGAGTTGTCTTTTAATGATACAAATTTCAGATAAAGAAAAAAGAATTATCTCAATTACCCTAGCAAGCTTCGGTGTATTTATGATAGGTAGTGGTTTAATTATGAATGCTCAAGTTAAACCAATTATAAATACTAAATATACTCTAAGTCTAAATACTAAAAGAATTTCTGAAGCTCAAGCAAAAAAGAAAGAAATCAAAGTAAAAAACTTTGAAATAGAATTAAATACTCCAATTAGTGTAGACATCAAAGATTATCTAGAAGAAGTAGATAAAATAGATGATGAATTAATAAAAAAACTAAAATTAGATACTTCTCTAGTAAATATTAATCAAGTAGGTACTTATCAATATACTATTACATGTGGTAAGAAAAAATATTTAGGAAACATTACTGTTAAAGAAAAAGAGGTTAAACCTCCACCATTTACAGTAAAAGAAAGAATTACCATTCCTAAAGGAGGAACTCTTGATGTTAATAATAAAGCATTATATTTAAATAATACTCCTCCAGAAGACGTTCTAGCTAATATTATAATTGATATTTCAGCTGTTGACTTAGGTAAAGTAGGAGCTTATCAATTCTCAGTAACATATCTAGATACAAAATACACTGGAATTATAGATGTAGTTGAACCAGTTGTAACTCAAAATCAGCAACCACAAAATCAAGCACAAACTCAAACCGAACAGCCAAAAGAAAAAGAATGTCCATCTAATGCTAGTCCAAGAAATAATCCTAATAGCCCATGTCTATGCGCTGATGTCGATTACGAATTTAATAAAGATACTTGGAAATGTGAAAAAAAGACCACTTAATGTGATCTTTTCTTTTAACTTAAATTAACAATATTTCCATCAATTACATCTATTAACTCATAATTTGGTCTTCTAGATAATCCAGGCATAGTCATAATATTACCTAATAACACTGTAATAAAACCAGCTCCAGCATATAAATTAACATCTCTAACCGTAACCTCAAAGTCTTCCGGAACTCCTACTTTTTTCGCATCATCTGAGAACGAATATTGTGTTTTCGCAACACAAATAGGTAAATGAGACATTCCATTTTTCTCATAATTATATATTTTATCCATAGCTTCTTCTGAATAATTTACTTTACTAGCTCCATATATCTCATGACATACTTTAAATATTTTATCAACAATACTCTCATTGTCTTGATATAAGTAATGAAAATCCTTATTCTTTAATTTAATAATTTCATTAGCCAAATCAATAGCTCCTTCTCCTCCTAAAGAGTAAGCATTACTTATAGAGAAATCATATCCTTTTTCTTTACAATGATTTTCTAATTCTTCTATTTCTTCATCTAAATCTGTATGATATTTATTAAGACATACTACCACGTTTACTCCAAACTTACGTAAATTATCATAATGTTTATCTAAATTAGCAAACCCATTCCTCAATGCTTCCATATTTTCTGTATAAATGTCATCTTTTTTTACTCCACCATGATATTTTAATGCTTTTATTGTCACAACTAATACTACTGAATCAGGAACTAAATTACCAACTCGACATTTTATATCAAAGAACTTCTCTGCTCCTAAATCAGCCCCAAATCCTGCTTCTGTAATAACATAGTCAGCTTGTGATAAAGCAGTTCTTGTACCCATAATACTACTACAACCATGGGCTATATTCGCAAATGGTCCTCCATGAATAATAACTGGAGTATTTTCTAATGTTTGCACTAAATTAGGATGAATTGCATCTTTTAATAAAGCTACAAGTGAACCTCTTTTGGATTTACGAATATTAGAAAAGAATTCATTTTCACCACGCTCAAGATTTTTTTGTTTGCGCTGTTTATTACGTTTAGAATCTGTTCGTGTTGACTCTCTTAAATCATCTAAATCTTTAGCTAGGCAAAACAAAGCCATAATCTCACTAGCTGAACTAATTGAAAACTCTTCCTCACGCTCACCCAATTGAACATTCCTTAACGCTCTATCATTTACATCTAAACAACGATGAAAAGTAACAGTCTTAATATCTAACTCATTACCAAAAAAAATATGACTATCAATAGCGGCACAAATCAAATTATTCGCACTCGTAATCGCATGAAAATCTCCCGTAAAATGAAGATTAATATCATCCATTGGCACTACTTGTGAATATCCTCCACCAGTTGCTCCTCCTTTCATTCCAAATACAGGACCCATTGATGGCTCACGTAAAGCCGCTACTACCTTATGTCCTAAATGATGCAAAGCATCAGCTAAACCAATACTAACCGTTGTTTTACCCTCTCCAAAAGGTGTTGGACTAATAGCTGTAACTAATACCAACTTACCCCTAATTTTTCCATATTGTTTAAGTATTTTAGCTTTATAATCACCATATAAACTTAAATCTTTCTTTTTTAAACCAATCTCCTTCGCAACTTCTACAATTCTTTTCTTATCACTAGCTCTTGAAATTTCAATATCAGTCATTTAATCATCCCTTTCTAAAAATATTATAACACATTATAAACTATTTTTTTCAGAACAAAATTACTTTGAATTTAATTTTTTCCCTTAGAGAGAAAAATTAAATTCAAGCAGAATCAAACTCCAATTAATTAAATCACCCATTTGCAGTCTTAGAAAAAACATGATAGGATGATACCCATTAAGAAAAAAAGGAGGGATTTTTATAAAAAAAATATATGTTTTCTTAATATTATTAATAGCTACAATTATTACTCAAAATAGTATAACTAATGTAGCAGCCGAAAGTGCAAGTTTCTATGAAGCAGAGTATATTGATAATATTTATATGAATAAATATCAATACTCTACCAATACTATCTATTATCAAAAAGCTAGATTCTTTAGAAAAGCTGGTTCTAATGAATTTGCATATTGTATTGAACCATTTCAATTTTTGTTTTCCCGTTGTCTGCCGCAGAATCTCCGCATCCGCCAAGAACCATGCCAGTACTCAGTATTCCTGCAAAAACTCCTATCACAGACAGTTTTCTTTTTTTCATT
>CALCBO010000252.1 GCA_937897245.1 uncultured Caryophanales bacterium
ATTTATTATATTCAACTATTAGAATGAAATCTCTTTTAAATAAAGCTAAAGATTTTAAATCAGAAAAGATAACTAAATTAAAAGGAGATACTGAAAAAGAAATAGCTTTAATTTTATTAAATTTACCACTTACTTTAGAAAAATCAATAAAAGCAAAGAGTTTAAATGAAACTGCTGAATATATATATAAATTAACTTCTCAATACAATAAATTCTATGCAGAAAACAAAATAATTACCGAACAAGATACTGAATTAAGAGAATCTTGGCTTGTTCTAACAAAACTAGTATATAAAGTAAATACAATGCTTTTAGATGTCTTAGGAATAGATATTCCAAATAAAATGTAAAAAAAGTGTTGCGTATATAGAAGATATATGTTATAAATTTATTGTTTATCAATTAGAAAAAAATTACATATAATGTTTTGATATAGGAGGGCTAATAATGAGTCTTAAAAAAATGAAAAAGGAAGAACTTGAACTTTTATCTAATAAAGATATAGCATATCTGATTTTAGAAGAGAGTAAAAGAAAATTAAATACAGCTGATTTATTCAAAAAAATAATGAAACTATTAGATTTACCAGAAAGTACTTTTGAAGCAAAAATTGCCGACTTTTACACTGCACTCGCAACTGACAAACGTTTCATTTTATTGGATAATGGCAAATGGGATTTAAGAAATAATCATACATCAGATAAATTAGTTAAAGTAGCTTTAGATGATGATGAAGAAGATGAAGAAGAAGAGGAATCAACTGAAGAAAAAGTAGAAGAAGAAATAGAAGAAGATAGTTATGATGATACTGATGATGATGATTATACAGAAGATACTACTGAAGAATTAAAAGATTTAGTAGTAATAGATGAAGATGAATTAGAACTAGAAGAATAATCTAGTTTTTTTCTTCAAGATAATATGTTATAATAGGTCTGATTAAAAGGCGAAAGGGTGATATTATGATAGAAAGACTAGAAGCTACACTTAAAAAATATAATGATTTAGAATTAGAATTAACTAAACCAGAAATACTAAGTGATATAAAGAAAACACGTGAATATTCTAAAGAGATGAGTGAATTAGAAGAGACTGTTAGCTGCTACAAAAAGTATAAAAAGATTTTAGAAGAAATAGAGAGTACTAAAGAAATGTTAAAAGATCCTGAATTAGGTGAAATGGCAAAAGATGAATTAAGGACTTTAGAAAATGAAAAAGAAAATCTAGATAAAGAATTAGAAATATTATTAATTCCTAAAGATCCTAATGATAGTAAAAATGTTATTATGGAAATTAGAGGAGCTGCTGGTGGAGATGAAGCTAATATCTTTGCAGGTGATTTATTTAGAATGTATACTAGATATGCTGAAAAAAAAGGATTTACTTATCAAGTATATAACTCTATTGAAGGTACAGCAGGTGGTTTTAGTCAAATAGAATTAATAATCAAAGGAAAAGGTGCTTATTCACTTCTAAAGTATGAAAGTGGTTCTCATAGAGTACAAAGAGTACCAGTAACTGAATCAAATGGTAGACTTCAAACTTCAACTGCTACCGTTCTAGTTATGCCAGAAGCAGATGATGAAGTTGAAATAGAAATTAATCCTAATGATTTAAGAATAGATATATATCGTTCAAGTGGTTGTGGTGGACAAGGAGTTAATACTACAGACTCAGCTGTTAGAATTACCCATTTACCTACAGGTTTAGTTGTTACATGTCAAAATGAAAGAAGCCAAATTCAAAATAAAGAACAAGCTATGAAAGTCTTAAAATCACGTTTATATGAACTACAAGAAGAAGAAAGAGCTGAAAAAGAAGGTAAAGAAAGACGTAGTAAAATAGGAACTGGAGATCGTGCTGAAAAAATTAGAACTTATAATTATCCACAAAATCGTGTAACTGATCATCGTATTGGTTTAACTATTCAACAGTTAGATCGTATTATGGAAGGAAAGTTAGATGACATTATTACTGCTTTAATTAATGAAGATCAAAGATTAAAATTATTAGGTGAAGAAGAATAATGGTTACAGTTAGAAAGTTAATTAAAGATGCTGAAAAGTTATTAGATGAAAATCAAAAAGATTGTAATGTTCCTAAAGTATTATTTTATCATCTTGCGAATAAAGAACCTCATCAATTATATTTGATGATGGATGAAGAAGTTGATCAGGATTTATATGATTCATTTCAGGCTGGAATGAAGAGATATTTAGAGGGTGAACCTATTCAATATATTAAAGGGAAAGAAACTTTCTTTTCTAGAGATTTTATTGTTAATGAGAATGTATTGATACCTAGATATGAAACAGAAGAATTAGTAGAGAATATCTTATATCATATTGATGATTATTTTGAAGATTATGAGACTATTGATTTATGTGATGTAGGAACTGGTTCAGGAGCTATTGCTATATCTTTAGCATTGGAAGAGGCTAAACTAAAGGTTGTTGCTACTGATATTAGTGATGATGCTTTAGAGGTTGCTAGATTGAATGCGAAAGAATTAGGGGCTAATGTAGAATTTTATCAAGGAGATATGTTAGAACCTTTGATTGATAGAAATATTAAAGTAGATATCTTTGTTTCAAATCCACCTTATATTCCTGTTAATCAGGAGATTGAAAGTGTAGTTAAAGATAATGAACCTCATGTTGCTTTATTTGGTGGAAATGATGGTTTATATTTCTATCGTAAAATCTTTGAAAGAGTTAAGATGGTTATTAAAGATCGTGCATTACTAGCTTTTGAGATGGGATTTGATCAAAGAGAATTGATGGAAGAGGCATTAGAATATTATTTTCCTGAGTGTCCTTATGAAATTATAAAAGACATGAATGGTAAAGATAGAATGTTATTTATTTATTATCATTTAAAGGAGAAATAAGATGATTTTAGAAACTCCCAGACTTTATTTAAGGCATTTTAAAGAAGAAGATGCTTTTAGATTAAGTGAATATCGTAATAAAAAAGAAGTGGCTTATTATCAAACCTGGAATAAATATAGTATATTAGATGCAAAAAGACGCATTGCTCATTGTTTAAGAAATCCTGAGATTAAGGAAAAAGGGAATTATCAGTTTGCAATTGTTTTGAAAGAAAGTC
>CALCBO010000253.1 GCA_937897245.1 uncultured Caryophanales bacterium
TAATAGAGGTTGGGATCCTACTGATGATGATTCTAATAATCCTTGGAAATAAAAACTTTCTTTTTAGAGAGTTTTTTTCTTGTTTAGATTCTTTAAATAATATAAAATATAAGTAAATGATATTATGATGGAGGATATATGAAGAAGGATATTACAATGAAGAAGAATAACTTAATAAATGGGGCAATGATTACTACTATAGGAATTGTAATTACAAAAATACTAGGTATTCTATATGTAATTCCTTTTCATTCGTTAATAGGAGAAAAAGGTGGAGCTTTATATGGATATGCTTATACTATTTATTTATTCTTTATGTCTATAGCTTCAGCTGGTATTCCTTTAGCAATTAGTAAAATAGTAGCAGAGTATCAAACTCTAGGATATTTACAAATTAAGAATAGAGTTTTTATATTAGGTAGAAGAATATCATTACTATTAGGAATAATATGTTTTTTAATAATAATGTTATTAGCTCCATTATTAGCTAAAGCAATATTAGGTAATATTAGTGGGGGAAATACTATAGAAGATGTTACTTTTGTAATTAGAGTTATTGGAATGGCTATTTTAATAGTACCTTTATTAAGTGTATATAGAGGTTATTTTGAAGGCCATAGATTTATGAGTCCACCATCTATTTCACAAATAATTGAACAATTAATTAGGGTATTAATTATTGTTTTTGGTAGTTATTTAAGTATAAAAGTATTTCATTTAAAGTTAACAACAGTAGTAGGAGTATCTTTATTTGGAGCAGTAGTTGGAGCATTTATTGCTTATTTATATTTAGTACAGAAGAGAATTAGAAATAAAAGTAGATTTCAAAGTAATATTCGTAAAGTAAATGAACCTATTATAAGTGATAAAGTATTAGTAAAAAAGATATTTTATTATGCTATACCATTTATTGGAATAGATATTTTTAAGACTATATATAATTATGTAGATATGGTAAGTGTAGTTAAAAACTTAGTATATGTCGCTGATTATAGTGTTGGGGATGCTGAGACAATATATGCAATGTTATCTACTTGGGGAGCTAAATTTAATATGATTGTTTTAGCAGTATCAACAGGAGTAATAGTAAGTTTAGTACCTAATTTAGCTAATAGTGTAGCTAAAAAAGATAAAAGAGGTATTAATTATAATATTTGTAGGTCTTTGGAAATATTATTTTTATTTATGATTCCTATTACCTTAGGAATATGTTTTTTAGCAAAACCTATATGGACTTTATTTTATGGTAATAGTTTATATGGAGCTAACTTATTAAGTTATTATATTTTTGTTGGTTTATTTATTGGATTATTTACTGCAATGGTAACTATTTTGCAGACTTTAAATGATTATAAAATGGTTTTTATTAGTTTAATAGTAGGAGTTATTATTAAGGTGGTATGTAATAAATACCTATTAGTTGTATTCTATCAAATGAAATTCCCACCTTATTATGGAGTTATTACTGCTACTATATTGGGATATTTTACATCTTTTATAATAGCTTTAGTATATGTAAAAAGAAGATATCAAATATCTTTTGAAAAGACTACTCATTATTTTATAGATATTATATGTGGGGCTATACTAATGTTTATCTTAATGCTATTATTAAAGTTTATTGTGCCTGTATATTCTAATAATAGAGTTATGAATATTCCAATAATAATTATTTATACTTTAATTGGAGGTATAGTATATTTTGTTTATACATATAAAATGGGTATTATTCAACATATTTTTGGAAAATCTTTGATAAATAAAGTTAGTAAAATGATTATTAAGAAATAATAGTAAAATTATTATTATTATTATTGTGTAAAGTATAATTATTTTTTATAAAAATAATCGATTTATTTATAAATAAATGGTAAAATGAATATATAGTGTAATTAAATAAGATAAGTAAATCCTTTATAGTTGGAGGTAATATATGTCAAAATTAGTATTAGAGACAGATAAATTGACGACTGCATCAGATAATTTACAACAATTAAGTTCTCAAATTGCTGATACAATTAATTCAGTAAGTAGTTATGATGTAAGTTGTGAAGATGGGTTTGAGTTTGCGAGTGCCAAAAGTGCTATTATTCATAATTTGGAAGCTTGTTCAAGTAAAATAAAGAATAGTGTAACATATTTGTCTAATGTAGTAAGTGCACATTCAGAATTACAAAATGGTTTTAAGTTTAATCCAGATTCAGGTAGTAAAAATGGAGTTTCAAGTAATACAAATACTAGTAAGGATAATAGTAGTAATAGGCCAGGTTCCTCAACAAGTAGAAGTTCTACGGGTAATAGCTATAATTCTGGTTCAAGTAGTTCTTCTGGATCAAGTTATGCTACGGCTTCAACATCAGTTGTTGCTGGTACAATTTCTTCTGCAGGTACATCTTCTTCTACAGGTACAACTTCTTCAACAGTTCAGAAAAGAGTAGATACAAATACTAAGAATGAAAAAACTACTGAAGTAAAACCTAAATTTAATAAGGTTGGATATGCTACTTATAATTCAAATAATCTTACAGATGAGACTAAAAAAGTTACGGGACATGAGATGTTTAGTTATGATGAAGATGGTTATGCTAAGTTAGATGGAAAATATGTAATAACTTGTGATTCTTCTATAGGTAAAGTTGGAGATGTTTTACGTTTTACTTTAAAAAATGGAGAGACAGTTGAATGTGTAATCGGAGTTGCGACTGTTGGATCAGAATATAAAGATACTATTAATTTTATGATAGATGAAAAGAAAGCAAATGGTTTTAAACCAAAAGATTTTAGTAAAAATATAATTGAAAATACTGAAAAAGTAGAGAATATAGGAAGTTGCATTGCGAGTACAAATGATCCTAGAGCAGGAGAAACATCAAGTGAGATGGTAAGAGGAGCTATAGATTGGGCTTTAGGAATAGCTGATGATGATAATCATGGGTATTCTCAGGCTACTCGTTATGGAAATCCAAATTATGATTGTTCTTCTTTAGTTATTTCTGCTTGGGATGCAGCTGGAGTTCCAGTGAAAGATGCTGGTGCTACTTATACGGGTGATATGAGAGAAGCTTTCTTATCTACTGGTCAATTTGAATGGATACCGGGAGATCCTGATGTTAATAGTTTACAGCCTGGAGATGTTTTATTATCAGAGAGTAGTCATACTGAAATGTATATTGGTAATGGTAAAAATGTTGGTGCTCATTATGATGCTGATGGTATGAATGGTGATTCTTCTGGAAGTGAAATAAGTGTAGGAAATTATTATAGTCATCCCTGGGATGGTGTATTAAGATATATAGGTTCAAAATAAAAGGAGGTTTATTATGAGTGATAAATTTATGATAGAAACTGAAACCGTTTCATCTGTTGCTCAAAGTTTAAGTTCTATGATTAATGAATTATCTAGTTTGAGTGAATCTGTAAGTGGATATGATGTAACTTGTGAGGATGGTTTTAATTTTGAAGGACCAAAGGGAATTATTGCATCAAATATAGCCTCTTGTTCGACAAAAATTAGTAATACAATGAATGCTTTAAATACAGTTCAGAGCAGTATGCATTTTGAAGGAGTAAGCGATTCTGCTTCAGCAGCTAATTCATCAGATAATGGTTCAAAAACATCAAAAAATTATTCTTCTGGAACTAATAGAAAAGCAAGTACTTCTACAAGAACACCAAGTGGTAGTTCTTCTGGCGGTGGTGGCGGAGGCTACACTGGCGGAGGTGGCGGAGGGGGCTACTCCGGTGGAGGTTCTTCCGGTGGTGGAAGTACTCCAAGTTATGCTGCAGTGACTCCTGCTGTTGCTAGTGGAACTTTAAAATCTACTGATAAGAATAAAGTTGATACTGGTAGTGATAGTGTTATTAGTAAGGTTAAGGTTGATAGTGATAAAACTGAGCTTACAAATGTTCAAAAGAGAGATTCTGAACCAGCTAATATAAAGAGTGTTGGTTATGCTTATGCAATTTCTGATAAAATGTCTGCTGATTCTTCTAAGTTAATTAAGGAGAAAGTTACATATGATTCTGATGGTTATGCCAAAATTGGAGATAGATATGTTGTTTCTTGTGATTCTTCAGTCGGAAAAGTAGGAGATGTTTTACGTTTTACGAATGAAGATGGAACTGTTACAGAATTTGTTGTAGGTGTTAATACAGAAAGCAGTAAATATAAAAATCGTATTAATTTCCTTGTTGATAAGAATTCTTCAAGTAATCTTCATGCTAATGAAATTAGTAAAAATATTTTAGCAAATAACAAGTCTATTGAAAATTATGGTAATATAAATGAGTATGGTAAAAAGGTAACGACAATTAGTGGAACTGTTGGAAATACACAATCTTCAACATCTACTAATAATACTCAGGCAACTGCTACTTCTGGAACATCTACTGATAATACTCAAGCAACTGCTACTTCCGGAATATCGACTAATAATAGTCAGACAACTGTTTCTGGAAGTTTGAATAGTGATCAAACAAGTAAAACTGTTGATACAAGTAGTATTACGGATAATAATATAGCTAATAGTTTAGATAATAATGATATAACTGTAACTGAAAATATGCAAAATATTATGGATAATGTTGATAATAATAATGGTGTAGAGGTAAAAGTGGAAGAAGGTGAGATAAATGGCTAGATATGTTTGTGCTTTTGATTCGGTTCGTGCAATCGGTAATAAGGTTAAGGAAGAGGGAACTAATTTAAAAAATTCTATTAATACATATTCTACAACAATAGATAATGATTTGTCTGGTTGGACTGGTGGAACTGCAAAAAATAGTTTTGAGACTTCTAATGGACAAATAGTTGCTTCTTCAACTGCTGATGCAGAATATATAATAGCTTTAGGTGAATTTATTGTAGAGGCAGCTAATCGAATTGAAGAGGTTGAAAATCAATTATCATCTCTTTCAATTTAAAGTGTAAAGTTTTGTAATATAAGTTGAAATTGTTTTAAATATTATAGTATAATGTATTTAAGGATAGGAGGAATGATTAATGAATTATCAAGGTGGATTATCAGTTGATCCAGCATTAATGCGTCAGTTAGGAGATGATACTAGAATAAATGCTCAACAATATTGGGAAGAATTATCTAGTTTAAGAAATAATGTTGAATCTTTAATAGGTATTTGGCATGGTAATGCTGCTGATGCATTTAATAACGCTTATAACAGCCAAAATGAAATATTTTCAGAGTTTGAAGCTAGATTAGAGGAGTTAGGAAGAGTTATAATGGTTAATTCTAGTGAATTTGCTGAGACTGAGGGTCATTTAACAGCAGAGGGTGCTAATTTATTTAATAATTAGGAGGTGTAATATTATATGGATCGTGAATTTGATGCAAGTGATTATAGTGATGCAAGAGATTTAGCTAATGCAATATTAAATAATGCAAAGAAAATGGAAGACATATTTGAAAAATTTGATCAAATAATGAATCAAATGTATACATCAGGTGGTGCTTGGGAAAGTTCAGGTGCAACACAAGCAGAAGAAGCTTTCCAATCTGATTTTCATTCTAGATTTTTGCCATTTGTTACTGATGTAACTAATATGAATAAGCATGTTAATGAAACAATTAATGCTTATGAATCTATGGATAATACTGCAACAACTAAAGTTACAAGTGTTTAATAGAAATTTTTTGAGTGTCAAGTGATGATACTCTTTTTTTTATTTATGGACTTTTTAAAAATCATTTAGTAAAATTATATTAGTATGATTATCGAATGGGTGATAATATGAAAGTTGAAAGACTTCGGTTTCAAGTTATGGTATATTTAATGATGCAATTTCAACTACTAGTTCTTTAAATTCGGCTGTAAGCTCATGTAAAGATAGTCTTGTACAGTGTAAAGGTGATTTGAGTGGTAATTCCATTTTTGAGGGCCCTATTTGTGATGAGTGTGTTAATGCTTTTGGTAGTGTAGATACTAAGATTGCTGAAATTGCTAATCATTGTGGTGAAGTTGTAGATTATTTAAAAACAGCATCTAACGATTATAATTCAAATGATAGTTCAAATTCTAAGGGTGTTCAAGCAGTTGGTTCTAAAAATGCGAAGAGTAATACTAATTATTCAGGAAAAATGAAATTAGATGGTAATGTATTTGTTATTGATCAGCCTGTTGAAAAGGGGCAAAAGTATAATTTAAGTCAAGAAGATTTAGAGTGGGTAGGAAATGTCGCAGACATGAACAAGGATCTTTAGAAGGAGCTAAAATGGAATTATCATTAATGGCAAATTTGTATGAAAAAAATAAAGATAATTATAGTAATGTTAGATATTATGTTAAAAATAGTGGATGGTTTTCTTATAGGTCAATGACTGGAGAGACACCTTCTCAAGAATATATTGATGCTGCTCAAGAAGTATTGAATGAAGGCAATTTATGCGTTCCTTCTGATATTGTGGAACATGATTGTTTTCAAGATTTTGGTTCTATTTCAACTGGTGATGTATACAATACTGATGATTATATTCCAGGCGAGACTATTATTCATAATAATATGGAGCAGATTATATATTTCAGGGATTCGCACCTAATGGAGGAGATCCTTTTGGGATAAAAATAAATAAAAAACACCTATTGGTGTTTTTATTTAGTTATTCTTTTTAGAAAATGGTATATTTTAAATGTTATTTTGTATGTATTATACCAGAATTTAGATATTATTAAATCATATTCTCCAATTAATTCTACTACATGTCCGCCAAAACTTTTTTTAAATAGGTATAATCCAAATAAAGGATTTTCTTTTCTAAAATCTCCTGTTATTCCATAAAAATTATATCTTTTATAGTTATGTTCAATTGCGTATTTTATTCCAGCATAATGAAGTGTATAGGCTGATTGAAATTGAAGAAGATTATCGTCTGTACCACCGAATAAAGATAGTACTTCATTTCCATATATTAAGAATAGTATTGTTCCTAGAGTTAGTTTTTTACCATACTGATTTTGATAATTTACTATTTTTTCTAATTGTTTTTCTAATCTTTCAATATTATTCTCATCTTGTTTATTTGTTGTGATATATTTTTTTTCATTCATTTTCAATATATTATTATCATGTTTATAAATTCTATCTTTTAGTTTTTTTTCTGTTTCTTCTTTTTCTTTTTTAGTGTTGTTGTAGTAATCTTCAAAATTGATTTCGGCAACTAGTATTTTTAAAATACCTGATTTATGTAAATTATTCCACATTGCTTCATAATATGAAAGTGGTCTGTCTATAAAATCTCTTCTATCACCTGTATGTTCCATTATTTGTTTAAATAATGGTAATTCATCTTTTGTTATTTCTCTAGTTGTGATACATGATTTTTCATTTTTTCTGAGTATTTGTCGTGTTTTAGATTCCATATCCTTTTGAATCTCTTCTTCAGTTTTATTTGCTGTTTCTATTACATGCATCCATCTTGGTTGAAGAGTATCTTGCATTACATTAAATCCAAAAAAATGATATCCTAAGTCAATTAAATTATCTATAGATTTTTTATTGTTATAGCCATTTTCTACAATATTTCCATCATTATCATGTTCTTGATATTCTACATATGGATCTATTTTTATAAATATTCCTTTTTCCTTTTTTACATATTTTTTTATTTCTTCTGTAAATTTAGCTAATAGTTTTTTATTATTATAATCTATTAGAAAGCCTCTTGGAGAATAGAACATTTTTTTATGAATTATAGGAATATCTTTAGCTAATAGTAGGGCTCCTGCTTTTATTTCTGTTTCATTTTTTAGGCCAATATAATAAGCTTTCCAACCGTTTTCTTTTTTTAGATTCGCCCATTCGATAGTTTGATGAAATGTTATTTGTTCATGTTTGTCAGCAAATTCTTTAAATTCGTTTTTAGTTAGATTTACTAATTTCATTTTGTAACTCCTTTTTGCTTTTTTTTCTGATTATTTTTCGATAGATAGGAATTAATTTAGTAAAGACAAAATACATTGGTTTATTTATGATATAGTCCCATTCACCTATGAATTCTATATAATCTCCACCAAATTTCTTTTTAAATTCATGTAATCCTAATCGAGGATTATATTTTGATAAATCTCCTATTGTACCAAATTGATCATATATTTTTAATCCTTTTTCTTTGCAATATTTAATATGTTCAAAGTAGGTATTATAGTTTACATAAGTTTCACTTAAGATATTATGATTTCCTGCATATAATACCCAGGCTTTATCATTATATTCTATTATCATATGAGCACTTAAAGTTATTTCACTACCATATTCTTTTTTATATGATTTATATTTTTCAATATCTTTGTTTATATTATCTTTTTGTTTAGTTAGTTCATTTAGTTTGTTTTTAG
>CALCBO010000254.1 GCA_937897245.1 uncultured Caryophanales bacterium
CGAACGGAGAAGGAGTTCGCGTTTCCATCTTTTTTCAAGGATGTGCATTTCATTGTAAAAATTGTTTTAATCCAGAAACTTGGGATTTTAATGGGGGGTCAGAGTTTACAGAGAATGAGATTAAAAAAATAATTAAATTAGCTGAACCTGATCATATAGCAGGGTTATCTATATTAGGAGGAGAACCTATGCATCCTAAAAATATAAAAGCAACCACTATGTTAGCAAAAAGATTTAAAGAGGTATATCCAAATAAAAATATATGGGCTTGGTCTGGTTTTTTATTTGAAGAATATTTAAAAGATAAGGAAGTCATGAAATATATAGATGTTTTAGTAGATGGTCAATTTGTTGATGAGAAGAAGAATCTTAATTTAAAATGGAGAGGTTCAGAGAATCAAAGAGTAATTGATGTTAAAAAGTCATTAAAGAAAGATAAAGTAGTTTTATATTGTGAATAGAGAGGTTATGTTATGCATACTAATATTTGTTTAATAGGGAGTACTCGGTTTGAAAATGAATTTCGTGAGTTAGAAGTTTCATTATCTATAAAAGGATATATTGTTTTATCACCACTTGTTTATACTCAATCAGGGGAAGTTCCTCCTTGTGGAGTAGAGGAAAAGAAGATACTTGATTATGTTCAAAAAGAGAAAATTAGGCAAAGTGATATTGTGTTAGTTGTTGATGTAGATAAATATATTGGTACTTCTACTAAGAATCAGATAGAGTATGCTGAATTCTTAAATAAAAGAGTTTTATATTTAAGTAACAATGATGATAAGAAGTTATAGGAGGTAATATAATGAAACGTGGTTTTGAAGTTTGTAAGGGTTTTGAAGATAAGAATATTACTATTCCTGTTCGGAAGACAAAGTATTCAGCAGGATATGATATAGAAGCAGCAGAGGATGTAGTTATTCCTAGTTTTAAGAAAGGAATGGGACCAACTTTAATTCCTACAGGATTAAAAGCTTATATGGAGGATGATGAGGTTTTATATTTATATAATAGAAGCTCTAATCCAAAGAAAAAAGGACTTATTTTAGCTAATTCTGTTGGGGTTGTAGATAAAGATTATTATGGTAATCCTGATAACGATGGTCATATAATGTTTGCTTTCTTTAATATAAAAGAAGAAGATATTACCATAAAAAAAGGAGAAGCAATAGGACAAGGTATTTTTTCTAAGTATTTAGTAGTAGATAATGATGATGCTTTAGGAGAAAGATTAGGTGGATTTGGTTCTACTGATAAGAAATAATAAGGTGATTATTTCTTTTTTTTTGGAAATATGTTAAGCTCATTATATAGGGAATGGTATGTTTAAAAAAGTAAGTATAAAAACTTTATTAAATAGGAAAATGTATTCTAAAGAAGAAGAAAGAAAAGCTATTGATAATGAGAAGATATTGAGGGATTCTTTAGAATTAAATGATTTAGAAAACGAAGTATTAAGATTAAGTAAAGGTTTTAATTTAGTTAGTTTTTTTCATAGAGATAGTGATGTGGAAACAGGAGTTGGAGTTATAACCCCATATCAGAGTTTATGTGTAGAATGTCAATTAGCGGAAACTGATGATCACGGTTATAATTTTCAAGTATTATACGATACTATATATGATAGCAAAGTAAATGTTTTACCAGTTGAGAAATATATGGATAGTTGGTAAACTATTGCTATGGGGAATGGAAACATTGCAATACAATTAACTAATTATGATGATGTTTATATATGGTGTCCTAGTGTTATAAATGATTTTCAATTAAGTAGATTACAAGATTTAAATGATAGATTAAAAGAAATAGATACTATGATATCAGAGGGAGATTATTTTAACCATATAATGATGGATGTTTATTGTTGTGTAAGAATGGAAGATGGGAAAGAAATATCTATGGATTTAGAGGATAATAATCTTGATTATTTGTTGGAGATGTATCATTATGATAGTTTTATGGGTGAGGCGGTATTTAGTGATATAATAAGAATTCATGGAGATAGTAATACTTTAGGTAATTAGATGTAAATAGTGATGATAATCTTTTGTTGTTAATGACAATTTAGGTAACATGTGATATACTGTTTTTGATTAGGATGGGGTGATGTCTGTGAACAATTTAGATGATGACAAGCGAATTACGCCTTTAAATATGAGTATAAGTGAAGCTAAATATAAATTTGAAAATAGTAAAGAAAAAATAAGTAATATTGAGGAAAAAAATAGTAATATTGAAGAAGTTAATTTTGATGAGTTTTTTTCAAAAAAAAATGGTTTTGATGTAAGTTTGGAAGATTTATTAAGTGTTGAAGAATTTAATAAGGCTCATGGAAATGATAGTTTTGATAATGTTGAATTATTGTAGTAAAAGTTGATGACTAGAAATAAGTTGGGGTGGAAATAATGAAAATATATTTATATTGTGATGATCAAATATATGTTTTTTATTTACCAGAAATGAAAGCTGGTAGTTATAGTTTTAGTCCTGAAGACAATGATAATACTTCTAAGTTAATTAATATTGAAGAGAGAGATGGCGAATGGGTATTATTTGAGACTGAAGATTCTAAAGTTGCAGATTCTTCTTCTTATGTTAGAGATGTCGTTTTACAGGAAAATCATTTTTATATGATATCACGTAATGGAGTTCATTATTTAATATATGTTACAGTTGATGATGAAAAATGTATAAATACATATAATTACAATAATACTTTGTTTTTGGGACTTGGGGTAATTAATGCATCAATGGTTTATCATTGTAGTTATGCTAAAAATTACAGTTTTGAGATTAAAACAGTAGATAATAAATTGGTTTTAAATGTATCAAAAGGGAAAGTTTATGTGAATAAATTAGCCTTGAATAATAATAGTTATTATATACAAGATGGTGATGAAGTAGAAATATATGGAGCCAAATTCCTTTTTTTACCAGGTGTTTTGATTGTGATTGCTTCTGATGAAGTATTAGAAATTAATAATACTCTTGCTAGAATTATTTCTGTAAAGTTATCTACATCTGAAGAATTAAAAAATACAGAAGTAAAAGATAGAAATTTATATAATGAAGAAGATTATTTTTCAAAATCTCCAAGAATTAGAAGAATAATAGAAACCAAAGAGATAGAGTTTAGTCAACCTCCACAAATTGAAAGTGGAGGAGAGTTACCGTTTTTGTTAACTGTTGGACCAATGTTTACAATGGCAATTAGTTCAATGATGATGCTTGTAAGTCCTATTTCACAATTATCTTCAGGAACAATGGATTTATCACAAGCAGCACCTTCTTTATGTATGGGTGGAGCTATGCTTTTATCAGCTTTGTTGTGGCCTGTTTTATTAAGAATTTATAATAAAAGAGTTAAGAAAAATAATTTAGAGAAAACTATAAAAAAATATAATCAGTATTTAGCTGAAAAAGAAAAAGAATTAGCTGATGAGAGTATTGTTCAACAAGAAATATTAAGAGAAAATGTTATTTCAATAGATCAATGTTTAGATAATTTTAAACATAGAAGTCTACATTTTTGGGATAAAAGAATTGATCAAAGTGATTTTTTAGTGGTAAGAATTGGAGTAGGTGATGTTAGATTAGATGTTAAGATTAATTATCCTAAAGAAGGTTTCTCAGTTGAAGAAAATGATTTAAAAAAACAAGTTGAAGAATTACTTCATAAATATGAGTATATGAAAGATGTACCACTGGGATATTCTTTATATGAGAATATGATTACAGCTGTTATGGGAGATAAAAAGAAGACTTATCCTTTTGTACATAATATGATATTTCAGTTGTTGACGTTTTATACTTATGTTGATTTAAAATTAGTAGTTTTTACTAATAATAAAAATAAATCTGAGTGGGAATATATTAAATATTTAAATCATAATATGACTAATGATAATTCTTTTAGATTTTTTGCCTCTAGTGAAGATACAATGGGAATGGTTGCAGATGTATTAAAGCAGGAAATTACTAATCGTGTAGCTTTATTAGAACATAATAGGGATGGAATTATTTTTAAACCATACTATTTAATAATTGTTGATGATATAGATTCAGTAAAAAAGACTAATATTATAGAAGAAATAACAGAGTTGAAGGTTAATATTGGTTTTAGTATTATTATTATGGAAAATAAACTTAGTAAATTACCTAGTTTATGTAATAACTTTATAAATTTAGGAGATAATTCTTCAGGTATATTAAGAAATTCTTATGAAAAGCAAGAACAGCAATTGTTTCAAGATGAAATTAATTATTCAATTAATGATGAACGTGACATATATTGTCTCATTATTTGTAAATAGATTCACTTCATTTGAACATCATTCAAATATCATGATTTTC
>CALCBO010000255.1 GCA_937897245.1 uncultured Caryophanales bacterium
TTCTAGGCGTATCAATCTGACTTTTTTTGTTGATTTTTTTTTTATAAATATGCTAAAATATGCCCTACAGAGGTGATGGAAATGTTGATATTACCAATCGTGAATAAAAATAGAGTGTTAAACGTCGAAATAAAACTACGCAATGCTCAAAAAATAAAGCGTGGAGTTTCTTTCGAAAATGCTGGACAAAGCGAAATAATTGTTAATCGTGAGAAGTTTTCAGACTCTAGTTTTTCTGAGTCAAAAGCAGAGAATGCTCCAACTGATTTTATTCGTAGTAGGTCAATTTTATATCCTAGAAACTTTTTAGTCACAACAAAAGAAGAAAATGATTCACCATATTATGATGTTTATCAAGTAGCTCAACCACCAAAGAGAGTAAATGATTGTCTTGATAAATTATATGGTAAGGCTATCACTGATATGCAAATGGAAATACCTGGAGTTCCTAGAAGAGGCAGATATATCTCTTTTGAGAAGTTAGGTCTTTCAGAACATTTAAGTGATGAGAAGATTGCTAAATTACAAAGAATTGTTAAAGAAGAAAGAAACTTAGAATTATGGCCTAAAAGATTTGAAGAAGAAGGACTTGCTGACTTAGGAGATACAATAGACTTTATTAATAATTTTGAATGTACAGTTTTATCAGATACAGTAATTCCTGAATCTAGTCTTCAAGATACACTAAAAGCATTAGAAGTTTTAAATAGTAGAGACTATCGTAACTTACGTAGATATTATGATATGGCTAAATCAAATACTAATGTTTACGCAAAAATTTCTTATATTAGTCAAATTATATATGATAGACCATTAGTCTTAAAGAATGCTCCTTCTAATAAGGCTAAACAACTAATCAAAAAAAAGGAAGAATATGAATATCAAAACGTCGCCTAAATTTGAACGTTTAAAAAAAATGGTAGGGGAAGAATCTCTTACCATCTTATCTTCTAAAACAGTTTTAGTTATAGGTATAGGTGGAGTAGGCGGCCATGTTTGTGAAGCTTTAGTAAGAAGTGGTATAAATAATATAATTATTGTAGATGGAGACGTTGTTGATGAAACTAATCTAAATCGTCAAATAATTGCACTTAATTCGACAATTGGAAAAGCTAAAGTAGATGTTATGAAAGCAAGAATTAAAGATATTAATCCAGAGTGTCAAGTAAAGACAATAAATGAATTTATTACTCCTGATAATATTGAATTATTATTTAAAACTAAAATAGATTATTTAGTAGATGCTTGTGATACTGTTCCAGCAAAAAAAAGAATAATCTTAGAGTGTCTAAAAAGAAAAATACCTTTTATTAGTTGTATGGGTACCGGTAATAAATTAGATCCAAGCAAACTAGAAATAATAGATATTCGTAAAACAAAAAATGATCCTTTAGCTAGAATCATAAGAAAATTTGTAAAAGATGAAAAAATAAATAAAAAAGTTTTAGTTCTCTCATCCAGTGAAGTTCCTATTAAAACTGAAGATTCTACACCAGGAAGTACTGCTTTTGTCCCAGCTAGTGCCGGACTTTTAATAGCAAGTTATCTAATTAGAGATATTATAAATAAAAAATGAACACTACATTATTAGTGCTCATTTTTTTTAAAACTTTCTATATAATCCAATAGCTTTTCCTAAAATAGTTACATTCTTTAAGATAATAGGTTCCATTGTATCATTTTCTGGTTGTAATCTAAAGTAACCATTTTCTTTATAAAAAGTCTTAACTGTTACTTCATTATCATCATTCATTGCTACTACAGTTTCACCATTAGAAGCTGTATTTTTTTTCTCTACAATTAAAATATCTCCATCATATATACCAACATTAATCATTGATTCACCACTTACTTTTAAAGTAAATACATCATTCTTAGTTGTTAAGAGATTAGCTGGTAAACTAAAATACTCATCAGGTGTTTCAATTGCTTCTATTGGACTTCCTGCAGTTACTTTTCCAAGTAGAGGAACATCCACAACACTTTCATTTTGTTCCAAATATTCATTAGGAACTAATATTTCTATAGTTCTATTTTTATTATCTCCCTTTTTAATATATCCTTTTTCTTCTAATTTTTTTAAATGAAAATGAATTGTTGCGGGAGATGATAAATGAGCCATTTCTCCAATTTCTCTAACAGTAGGTGGATATCCATTTTTCGCAATTAATTTCTTTAATGTTTGTAAGATATAACTTTGTCTTCCTGTTAATTTTTCCATGAAATTCCTCCTTATGAGAATAGTCTACCACTATCAGTGTAAAATGTCAAACAAATGTTTCAAAAACATATTGACACGAACAAATATTCGGACTATACTAAAAATGTGAGAGGGAGGAAAAGTGAAATGAAAAATATTTTAAAAACAGCTTTAATAATTTTTATTATTTATGGAGTGATTCTTCTATATCTATTAATGGTAAGTAATAGATTTGAAAAATTAGAACATAATAATCATAATACTAAAGAAAGTGTAGTAATAAAAACTAACGATTAAGATACGATTTATGTTATACTAATTAATGATGAAATAAATTAGTAGGTGATATAATGAAAAAAATAATACTAGTAGATGGTAATAATCTATTATTTAGAAGTTTTTACGCAACAGCTTATCAAGGAGTAATAATGCGTAATTCAAAAGGTTTCCCAACCAATGCTTTATATGGTTTTATCAACATGATGAATAAAATTATCAAAGAAGAAGAACCAAATTATATTTTAGTTGCTTTTGATAAAGGAAAAACATTCAGACATGATCAATATGATAGTTATAAAGCGGGTAGAGCAGAAATGCCTGAAGACTTAAAATTACAATTTCCTAAAGCAAAAGAAATATTAGAAAGTATGGGTATTAAATACTTCGAAATTGATAATTATGAAGCAGATGACATAATAGGAACATTAGCTAAAAGAGCAGATGAAGAAGATGATTTTATTGGAACTATAATTTCCAGTGATAAAGATTTACTACAATTAATCAGTGATGATGTTGTAGTTAAGCTATTAAAATCTAATGACTATATAATGATGGATAAAGATACATTTAAGGAAACATATCATTGTGAACCAAAAGGAATGGTTGATTTGAAAGCCTTAATGGGAGATTCTTCTGATAATATTCCCGGAGTAAAAGGAATAGGTGAAAAAACAGCTATTAAATTAATTGAACAATATGGAAGCATAGAAAATCTTTATAATAATCTTGATAGTATTACTGGTAAGACTAAAGAAAAATTAGAAAATGATCGTGAAAATGCCTTTATGAGCTATGATATTGCGACAATTTATAAAGATGTACCAATTCCTTTTTCCCTAGAAGATTGTAAATACGAAGGTTATAATGTAAGTGAATTTAAAAAACAACTAGAAGAATTTGAATTTCATTCATTATTACGTAAATATGATTTAGGAGAAGAAAAAGAAGAAGAAAAATTATCAAAACCAATAGTCTTTAAGAATATAACAGACTTTAATCCAGATAAAGAATTCTCATTTTATTTAGAAACTAGAGGAAGTATTTATTCTAAAAGTACAGTTCTAGGAATCAGTTTATATGATGGAGAATATGCTTATTTTATTCCGGAAGATAAAATAAAAGAATACCGTGAAATATTTATAAACGAAACAAAAAAATATACTTATGATTTGAAAAGATGTATAGTTTGTCTAAAAACATATAATATAGAGTTTAAAAATGTATCATACGATGGTATGTTAGCTTGTTATTTACTAGACTATGTAGTTAAAGAAGATATAAGTTTTGTAGCTCAAAGATTTGATTATCAATTACCATTATATGAAGATAGTTATGGAACTGATAAAAGACCAAAAGAAGTAGAAATACATGAATTACAAGAAATATTAGGTAAGAAAGCTAGATTTATTTATGAAACAAGAGAAGAAATCTTAAAAGAAATTAATAAAGAAGATATGACAGATTTATATTTTAAAATAGAATTACCACTTACTTATGTCTTAGCAGATATGGAGTTAACAGGTATTTTAGTAGATAAAACATATCTTAATGAAGTAGAAAAAGAATTAAAAGAAAAAATGGATAAGCTTGAAGAAGATATATATAAAGATGCTGGAATGACTTTTAATATTATGTCACCAGCTCAATTATCAAAAGTCTTATTTGAAGATTTAGCTATTCCATATCCTAAAAAAGTTAAAAATGGTAAATATTCTACTAGTAAAGATATCCTAGATAAAATAACTTTTATTCATCCAATAGTTCCTAAAATATTAAAATATCGTACTTTAGCTAAATTATATACTAATTATGCAGTAGGTTTAAAAAATGAAATAAGAGAAGATGGTAGAATTCATACTATTTATACTCAAGCACTAACTAGAACGGGAAGACTATCTAGTATAGAACCAAATATGCAAAACATTCCAGCAAGAGGAGAATATTCAACTATTATTCGTAAAGCCTTTATTCCAGATGAAAATTGTCTTTTCTTAGGAGCAGATTATTCTCAAGTAGAATTAAGAATTTTTGCCGCACTATCAAATACAGAAAACTTAATAGAAGCTTTTAAAGAAGATAAAGATATTCATACCAAAACAGCATCAGATATTTATCATGTTCCAATGACTGAAGTAACAAAAGATATGCGTAGAACTGCCAAAGCCGTAAACTTTGGAATAGTTTATGGAATAAGTAGTTTTGGACTATCAGAAGACTTAGGAATAGATTTTAAAGAAGCTAAACAATTTATAGATAACTATTTAGAAACATATCCAGGTATAGTTGAATTTATGGATAATCTAAAAAAGAATGCTTATAAAGATGGATATGTTAAAACTTTAATGGGAAGAAAAAGAATAATTGAAGAGCTAAAGAGTAAAAACTTTATGATTCGACAAAGTGGTGAGAGAATGGCTCTAAATACTCCAATTCAAGGAACAGCTGCTGATATTCTAAAAAAAGCTATGGTAGAAATACATACAGAGTTTAATAAAAGAGGATTAAAGAGTAAAATGCTACTTCAAGTTCACGATGAATTAATCTTTAATGTATTAAAAGAAGAATTAGAAGAAGTAAAAGAAATAGTAAAAGATATTATGGAAAATACTTATCCATTAACAGTTCCTCTAAAAGTAGATATTGAAATAGGTAATAATTGGAGTGAAGCAAAGTAGGTGAAGAAACATGCCGGAAAAACCAGAAGTAATGACTGTAACTAATAAATTAAAACCATTAATAGTAGGTAAAAAAATAACTGGAGTTAATGTATATTGGGATAATATAATTGCTACTCCAACTAGTAAAGAATTTCAAGAAAAAATAATAGGTGAAATAATTAATAATATTACTACTAGAGGTAAATTTATTGTGTTAGAACTAACTAATTATTCCTTACTAATTCACTTGAGAATGGAAGGTAAATTTACTCATCGTAAAAAAGGTGAAAAAATTGCTAAACATGAACATGTTGAATTTATCTTAGATGATAATGTAAGTTTTCGCTATCATGATGTACGCAAGTTTGGTAAGATGTATTTACTAAAAAAAGAAGAAACATATCTAGTAAAACCACTTAATAAATTAGGAGTAGAGTTTTATGATGATGATTTTACTTCAAAATACTTATATACTAAAATACATCATCTTAATAAACCGATTAAACTAATATTATTAGATCAAAGCATTATAAGTGGAATAGGTAATATCTATGCTAATGAAATATTATATGATAGTGGTATTAGGCCAACTAGATTAGCTAGTAAAGTAACTAAAAAAGAATGTGAAAGAATAGTAGAAAGTACAAAAAATATCTTAGCCAAAGCTGTAAAAGCAGGAGGAACAACTATCAAAAGTTTTACCTCAGAAGAAGGAGTTCATGGACTTTTTCAAAATGAATTATTAGTTCATGGAAAAAAAGATGAATTATGTCCTAAATGTAATTCTGTTATTAAAAAAGAATACTTAGGAGGAAGAGGAACATATTATTGTCCAAAATGCCAAAAATAAAAGGCTTAATTAAAAGCTCTTTATTTTTTTATATACAAATTATTATCAGCTAATTCTACCTCTCTATCAACTTTAAAATTAGTTAAATAATAATCTATTTCACTATAATCAACCATATCAAATATTTCAATTCCATACTGATTATAAATATCTATTAAATCAATGATATCTTCTTCAGTCATTTCTTTTCTATTAATTAAAAAAATAATTCTACAATCTCTATTACTAATATACTTTTTAATTAAATCAATATTTGAATTAATATCAATAACTAAATAAGAAGTTATTCTTTCTCTTTCTTCAAAAAAAGTCTCAGGAAATTCTTTTTTTGATGTACCAGAAATACGTTCTCTTTGTAACTTCAATTTAACATCACGAGTATAAGGCCAATTAAAAGCATTAAACAATTTACAAATACTTTCATTTAAGCAAATTCTTGATGTAAAACGAAATATTGGATTAGGAAGACTTAATACATGTGTTAGTGGATCATCTAAATCAATTAATTTAATATTACCATCCTGTAAGATAACATTATCCAAATGATAATCTTCTGGATATATACAATTATCAGCTAATTCAGTATGAGCATCTATTAGTTGATAACTAACTTCTTTCTTCAAATTATAATCACTACCAGAAAGATTAGTTAAAGTAATTCCATCATAATAAGGAATTCTAATTCCCCCAATATTACCATCTATTACTAAATAATCATCTGGTAGAGTTGTTATTTTTAACTTTTTGTTTTTCTTTTGAAATCGCTTAATTCTATTTTTTATAAGTGGTATAGCTGGATTAGGAATTCTTTTACCACCATAATATTTAACTGTAGGATGATATACTTTATAAGCAGTATCATCATTCACCTTATAAACAGCTCCAAATAATCCTGAACCTACCTTTTCTAAGTCATTTAATTCCAAAGAATTAATTCTTATCATAATATCTCATATCCCCTCTTTAAAAGTACAGATATTATACCATATTTTACTGTTTTTGTACATAAAAAATTGACCATATCAATAGAAATGTTGTAAAATAAAGGTACAAGATATGGAGGTTTTTCTATGAAAAAAACAAAAATAATATGTAGTATAGGACCAGCTAGTGATAATGTTGAAGTAATGGAACAATTAGTATTAAATGGTATGAATTGTGCTAGAATAAATTTATCACATGCTACTGAAGAAGGAGCTATTAATACAATATCTGTTGTTAGACAAGTTCAAAATAAAACAGGTAATCCTGTTGCGATAATGTATGATACTAAAGGACCAGAATTTAGGACAGGTAAATTCTATGAAGGTGGAGTATTCTTAAATACTGGAGATACTATTAAAATGGTTAAAGATGATATTATTGGAAATAAAGAATCATTTAGTGTAAATCATCCTGAAGCCATAGATTTAATAGAAGTAGGTCATAAAGTATTAGTAGATAATGCATTATTAGAATTAGATGTAATTGAAAAACATGAAAACTATATAATTCTAAAAGCCAATAATACTGGAAAAATAGAAAGTCATAAGACTTTAAATGTTCCTGGAGTTGATTTAAATCTTCCTTTTATTAGTGATAAGGATCGGCATGATATAGAATTCGCAGCTACTCATTCTTGTGATTATCTTGCTTTATCATTTGTAAATTGCAGGGACGATGTCAGAAAAGCTCGTGAAATAATAGAAGAAAGTGGTGGAGATGCTAGAATTATCTCTAAAATTGAAAGTCAAACAGGAATAGATAATATAGATTCTATAATTGCTGAAAGTGATGGAATAATGATTGCGAGAGGTGATTTAGGAGTAGAAGTACCAATGGAAGAATTACCAGTACTTCAAAAGACAATAATTCAAAAATGTCGAGAAAATGGTAAATTCGCAATTGTTGCTACTGAAATGTTAGCTTCAATGTATACTAGTCCTAGACCAACTAGAGCTGAAGTATCAGATATAGCTAATGCTGTAATAGATGGAACTGATTGTGTTATGTTATCTGGTGAAACAACTATTGGAAAATACCCAGTACAAGCTGTTAAAATAATGAGTCGCATCTGTGAACATGTAGAGTCAACCATAGATTATACTAAACATACTGCATATAAAAGAAAAATAGGTGTTTCAGATACTATTGCTAAACTAGTAGTAGATGCAGTTGAATATGATGATATTAAATTAATTGTTACTACTACCATGACTGGTTTTACAGCTAGAAAGATAAGTAATTTAAGACCAAACTCTATGATTTTAGCTTGTTGTCCATCAAGTCATATAGCTGAAAAAGTAGCCCTTAATTTTGGTGTTAGACCAATAGTAACAGAAATATTTGATAGTACTGATGAAATGGTAGAATACGCTAAAAATGTTGCTAGAAAAGTATTTAATCTTCAAACAGGAGATTTAATAGTAGTAACTGGAGGTTTCCCATTAGGACAAACTCGTACTACAAACTATATAAGAATAGTAGAAGTATAACTAGAGTATCAAGTATACTCTTTTTTCTTTACACTATAATAATAATTAGTATTATAAATACTTGCATATCATATACCACAAATTATATAATATAATTAGAAGATAAAATATGGAGTGTAGTTATGAAAAATAGGAAAAAAAGATATTTAATTGTACTTGCGACTG
>CALCBO010000256.1 GCA_937897245.1 uncultured Caryophanales bacterium
AAATCGACGACGAAATTAGAAAGATGAGCGCTCAGCTTTCCAAGGCTTTGATTATGGGCTCTTCTGAAGAAGAGAGCAAGAAAATTAATAAAGTCATGGATGGATTGGCTGTGGAAAGAGCAGTCGTGCTGACAGAAAACAATTTTGAAATGGATTATACTGATAATGTGACAGATGTATATACTTTAGTTATAAGTTTTCCAGCTTCATATGCAGTTGATAGTGATTATGCTAATTATTTAGAGTGTATAGAAGTTATATTAGAGTCTCAACAAATAGTATAGGAGGTTATATGAAATATATTAGAGAACATAAAAAAATTAGTATAGTTGTATTAATAGCATTAGTTATCTTTCTATTTGTTTATGTTGTTTTTGGAAGATATATACATAATATTATTTCACAATATTTGTTAGAGACAAAAGAATTCTATTTTAATAGTAGTATTTTAAATGTAAATGGTAAGAATTATCTTATTAATAACTGGGATGGAGTTAATTCTTATACTTTAACAATTGATTTAAATAACAGAAAAAATAATGAGAGATATACTAAGACTGATATTAGTTATACTATTAGTGTTAATTGTCCTAATACAGTAGTTTGTACATTAAGTAAGAATAGTGGGGTTATTCATCCAAATGATGCGACTGATTCATATCAAGTTACAGTAACGCCACAACAAAACTTTTATGCAGGAGATACAGTTAGAGTAGAGACATCAGTTACTTCTAGTCAGCCATATCAAAAAACAATGAGTGCGGCTTATACAATAGGAGTAGAGAAAAGTAATTTCTCATATGAAATAGAAGATAGTGTTAATTCAAAATTCTTAACTATAAGATTTTTAAATGCAGTTACATATTATGAAGTAGAGCAAGCCTTTGGAGATTATGCTGTAGGAGATCAAGTAAGTTTGGATGACTATAATCAATTATCAGAAGCAAATAAAAATAAATGTTTTTCAGCAATTGTAACAGTACAGTATAATCCTAATATACTGCTGGTGGATATGACAAATAATTTATATTTACATCATTTGCCGACTAATTATCAAGAACAGACGATTGGTGGATATCAGTATGTATCAAAGTTTTCTTTTAAAGTAAATGCAAGTTCAAGTAATGAAATAATATTTTATAAAGATGATATTACTCAAAATTATACATATCCTATTGTAAATCAATCTTCAATTATTCAAGTTTCTGTAAGTACTGCAAATTAATAATGTTTATTAGATATATTTGTGATATAATTATTTAAGGTAAGGTAGGTGATTTTGTGAATAATTTAATAAGTTTGTATATGAATTATAAAATACAGCGCCTTATTGAGTATGGAATATTTCTATTAGATGATGATTCAGAATTTATAAGAGGAGTTTTTAAAAAATATTTTTCTGTTTTCATAGATAATTATTATTATGGAATATTTTATACAATAGAAGATAGTAATTATAGTTTTGATAATTTACATTTAGAATTTCAAGGTATTATGGAAGAGATGCTAGATGAATATAGACAATATGAATTAGAAGAAAGTAATGAAGAATATACTTTTCATATTAATACTATAAAAGCTTTAAAGGATTATTCTTTAGAAGTATTAAATATTAATTTTTTAGAGTTTAAAGGTAGAGAAGAAATAACTACTTTTGTAAGTAATTATATTGAAATGAATGAGTTCTATAGAAAAGAGATAGGTAATAGAGTAAGTAAATTTACTAAGTTAGTTAAAGATACTTATAGAGTTACTAGTAAATTATTAAATTATCAAGATAATTATTTTAATACAGTGATTAGAAAATTTGTAGGACATGAAGAGATTGTTTATTATGAGTTAAAATATAATATTAAATTATTAAATAATTATCGTAAGACTATGGTTTCTAGAGTATATTTAGATGATGGATTAGAGAAGAAAAAGTTAGAGTGTTTAATACAAAAAGTATCTTTATATATATTAAAGAATATATTAGAGAAAAAAGAAATACCTATTATAGTTATGGAATTAGATGATTCTTTCTTTAATAGAGGTAAGATAGATGATGATGTATTTAATTTGATAGATAATCCTTTATTTAGAAAATATGTTTCTTTTGGTGTTAAATACTTATATAAATCAAAAGAGTGCTTTTTTAGAAGAATTCAATTATGTTTGTATTCAAGATTTTTCACATATTAATGATCCTGTTAAAAAGGTTGAGAGTGTTGAGAAAGAAGGTATTTTTGATTACTTAATAATATCTGATTATAAATATAAAGATAGAGATTATTTATTAAATTATGATAGTGATAAGATAAAAATAATATTATTTGAGGAGGATTAAGATGGAGACTTATTTTCGTTTTTTGTTTGAATTTATGTCTGTGTTCTTTAAAGGTGTAGGAACAGTTTTTGGTGGTGTTGTTTTGGGATTTGCCCAAATGTTTAATGTTCAAGATTATTTATCTGTAATAGGTCTTTATCAAAAAGATTTTTCAGCAGGAGAATGGGTTTTAGCAATTATTGCGATAGTAGTGATGATTGTAATACTTGTTTTGATAGTATTGTTTATTGTCTTTATAGTTCGTAAATATTTAAGATTTAGAAAAACTTTAGTAGAACAAGAATCTATGCTACAAGAAATAGCAGAGTTAAATAATGAAGTAGCTAGTTTAGTACAAGAAAAAGAAAAGATATTAGCTATGAAAGTTTCACAATTAGGATTAAAACCTGGAGAAGAAGCAACTCTTGATACTGGAGGAGAAGGTAGTGAAAGTAGTAGTGGTGGAGATGAAGATGGTGAAGGTAGTACTGATGATGGAATTATAGATGATGATCCAAATGTTAGATTCTCTAAACTACATTCAATAGATGTACAATTTAAAGATTATAAAGTACAAGATTATGGAAATACTTTTACTTTAGAGGAATTAGTAGAGTTGTTCCGTAACTTTGCAGCTTCTAAGTTAAGATTGTATTATACTTCTTCTATGATTAGATTATTTATTTCAGGATTATCGGCAACTAAGTTAGTTATCTTACAAGGTATTTCTGGTACTGGTAAAACTTCACTTGCTTATGCTTGGGGTAAATTTATTAAGAATGATGCAATTATAGCTTCAGTACAGCCATCTTGGAGAGACCGTACAGAGTTATTTGGATATTTTAATGAGTTCACAAAGAAATTTAATGAAACTGATGTGTTAAAAGGAATGTATTTAGCTGGATATACAGATGATGTTTATGTTACTGTACTAGATGAAATGAATATAGCGCGTGTTGAGTACTACTTTGCAGAAATGTTATCTATTCTAGAAATGCCTTCTAGAGATGAGTGGATAATTGAGTTAGTACCAAGTGTTTGGGATAATGACCCAGTAAAATTAAAAGGTGGTAAATTACAAATACCTGGTAATATGTGGTATATCGGAACAATCAATAACGATGATTCAACCTTTGCCGTTACAGATAAAGTGTATGACCGTGCTATGCCAATAGATATTAATGATAAAGGACAAGTATTTGATCCAATAGATACAGAAGCTATGAATATTAATAGTTCATACTTAGAAGGATTATTTGCAGATGCTAAAAGTAAATATCCATTAACAGCAGAAATGGAAAAGAAAATAAATGATATGGATGATTATGTTATTAAACATTTCCGTATAGCTTTCGGTAACCGTATTGTTAAACAGATGAAAGACTTTGTCGCAACATTTGTAGGATGTGGTGGTACTGAAGTAGATGGGGTAGATTATTATATTGCGAGAAAAATATTACGTAAGTTTGAACAGTTAAACTTAGCATATATTCGTGATGAAATTGATCCATTTATAGAATTCTTAGATAAGAGTTTTGGAAGAGAAAACTTTAATGAATGTAAAGATTATTTATTAAGACTTAAGAAAATGGTATAGTAGGAGGTGGATAAAATGGATAATGATGAAGAGTTTGATAGAGACGAGGTCTTTATTAATAACTTGAATTCTACTTTATATATTAAAAGAGATTATGATTTAAAAGATTTTGATTATGAGTGGTTAGATATAATAGAAGATGTAGTGCCTTATTTGGATAATATATTACGTAATCCCAAACGATTTATCATAAATGAAGAAGAAATAGTTAAAGTAGAATTAGCTCGTAAAGTTACAGTAGAATCAGTTATTCATTTGACCCAACATACTAACTTAATTCAAAAGATTGAAGATAATGGTGATGTTAAACCATCTAAGATTTTAAATATTAATAAAGATGAAAGTTTAGATACTTATGAAAATAGATTTATATTTACATTGTTAAATAATTTAAGAAATTTCTTTGAAAGAAGAGCTGAAGAGACTTCAGGTACTTCTTATTGTCAAGATAAGAATATATTACAGTATGAAGCTAATACTAATGTATTTGGAGAAAACTTAAAAATATCTTTAGATTTAAGAGATGTTTCTAAATCAGTTAAAGAGGGAAGTGGAAGTAAGAATAGTATGGCTTTTGAAGAAAGAATTCAAAAGTTAAAGACTCAAATAGATGGTTTCTTTGGAACTGAATTGATGGTTACTTTGAATAGATTACATGTTCCTCCAGTACGTAGTCCAATTAGAAAAACTAATGTTATTTTAAAGAATCCTAACTTTAGGAAAGCAGAAGAGTTATGGAATTTTATACAGACTTTTGAGAGTAAAGATAAGAAAGAAAAAGAAGTTAGGGATTTCTTTGATAATGGAGTATTAAAGAATGAATATGATCAAGCATTTTTAATGGCTTTTATAGCTAATAAGAATTATATTAATAGTAGTGCAAGAGCTACAGAAAGTTCTATTATTAATCAAATGATTCAACGTTTAGTAGATAATTTGTTAGATACTGATCCAAATATTACAGAGGATAAGTTGGAGGATATTTTTAATAAGCAGATTAAATTAATTAAAGCTAAAAATAAAAAAAGAGAAGAGAGTATTTATAATATTTTTGATGATCGGCTAAATAGAGAGAATGCTAGTATGAACGAAGTTTTAAATTTATTAAAAAATGAGGGATAAAAATGAGTAAGATATTTGATAATAAGATATTTAAATTTATATATACAGCTTTTAAAACTTGTTTTATAATATTAATAGTATTATATTTATCTTTTGTCATTGTTCAGAGGTTATCTGGAAATAGAAGTATTTTTGGATATCGTTTATTTAATGTAGTTACTATGTCAATGAGTGGAGTATATGATGTTAATGATGTTATTATTGTAAAAGATTGGGATACTAGTACTTTAGAAGTTGGAGATGATGTTGCTTATAATGGAACTAGAGGTGGATTCGAAGGTAAGTTAATTACTCATAGAATTGTTAAAAAAGAGAAGAAAGCAGATGGTGGTTATATTTATGTAACTAAAGGTGTGGCTTCTACTACGACAGATCCTAGTATTGAAGAGGATCAAATATTAGGAAAAGTTGTTGGAGTTTTACCTATTATTACTCCTTTGAATCATTTGATTAATACACAAGTAGGTTTTTTCTTAATGGTATTTTTACCACTAGTTTTGGTAATTGTTTTAGAGGTATTACAGACAATTACTGATATTAGATTAGAAAAGAATGAAATTAGAGAAATTGAGGATGATGAGGAAGAAGAAGATATTACTGAATCGATTAGTGAAGAGATAAATGAAAATGATAATAAAGTAGATTTAGTAAGTGAAGATATAGAAGTATTGTAAGGATAGGGTTTATGAAAAAAAAGCAAGTAGATAAAAAGAAAATTGTTTCAATAAAAAAAGCTTTGTTGAAAAGAAAGTATTTAAGTATCTTTTTGGCTCTTTTTACGTTGGGTGTTAATATATTTGCTTGGTTTGTTTTTTCAACTACGGCTAATGTTGGATTGGATGCAACTGTTGCAGCTTGGGATGTTTCATTTAGTGATAATTCTGGTATAGAAACTAATACTTTTGTAATTAATGTAACTAAGATGAAACCTGGTATGAGTAATTTTAGTAAAACTATTTCAGTTACAAATCGTAGTGATGTAACTGCAGATTTTATTTATGAAATTACTTCATTTGAATTATTGGGACATACATTTCAAATAAATAATCAGGCTAATATGATTACTTATTTAAGAAATAATTATCCTTTTAGTGTTACTTTTACAGCTAGTCAAGCAGTATTAGATCCATCTGATCAAGTAACATTTGATATTGGAGTAGTTTGGCCTTATGAAAGTGCTTCTACAGTTTATTACGGGCAAGATGATGCTTATGCTTTTGAACCATCATTATCTTATTATCAGTTAAATTCTGGAGTTTATACTTTGGCTGATGTTACAGCTAGTAATTATAATAGTTTAAAATCAAGTTTATATTTGGAGAAGGATGATGCTGATACTTATTTTGGTATGAAGTGTCATGAATATGAAACAACTACGGGAGATGCTTGTTTAAGTATAACTCTTAAATTACAAGTACAACAAAGTAATAGTTAGGAATTAAGTAAAAAGTGGTGTTACTACTTTTTATTTTTTGTAATTGTAAATAAATGGTATTTATGCTATATTCTATTTATATAAAGATAGGTATTTAGGAGTAGGCTATGAATAAGAGAAGATTTAGTAAGAAAATTATATTAGTAGTTGTATTATTATTAATTAGTTTAGGATATGCAATACTATCTAATAATTTAACTATAAATGGTAATAGTAAATTAGCAAGTTCTACTTGGGATATTCATTTTGATAATGTAGTTCCTAAAGAAGGAAGAGTTAGTGTAGGTGAAAATGAAAGTGAAGCAGTAATTAATCCTAATGATAATACAGAAGTAACTTATAATGTTACACTTAGTAAACCAGGAGATTTCTATGAATTTAATGTAGATATAGTAAATGCAGGTAGTATTGATGGACAAGTAGAGAGAATTAACTCTAGATTAAAAATAGGTGATGATGAGCCAATTGTAATAAATGGTGATTCATCTAATTTACCTCCATATTTGAATTATTTAATTACTTATTCTGATGATAGTGAAATAATGCCTAATCATTTATTGAAGTCAGGAGAGTCTGAAACAATAAAGGTAAGAGTTGAGTTTAAAAGGGATATAGATGCTTCTATGTTACCTCAAGAGAATATTAGACTTGGTTTTATATTACAACCAGATTTAATTCAAAGAAATAAAGATGGTTATAATAAAGGGGAGGAACCATATACTCCATTTACTTATGATTTAGATTTAGATAGTATTCAAAATGCTACTATTCAATATGATAGAATTAATCAAGAAACGTGTGTTGAATATTTTAGTCAAGATGCTCCAGATGAGATTGATATAGAAGCGTATTGTAAAGGAGAAGATGTTACATATCAAGGTAATACATTTAACCTTGAAAATCAATTAATTGATGGTTCTTCTGATTACTTACAAGAGTTAAGTGATAATGGTGTTATTACCTTAAAGTATGTAGGAGTTAAGTCTTATGATATTGATAAGGAAAATTGTTTAAAAACAGCTGGTGGTTTTTCCGAAGAAGATGCTAATTTACTATGTAGTGGGGGAACAGTACAAGGAGATATTAGCATTGAGAATGTTATAAATCAAGGCGGATTAGATTGGTTGTTAGAGGAAGAAATTATTAAAAATGTTGAATATGGTGAAATAAAGCCTGATATTATAATTACTGGCTATAAAGAAGAAGTGCCAACTAATTTAGCAATACCAAGAAGTATAAATGGTAGAAAAGTAGTGGGAATTGCCGATGATTCATTTACTAATAAAGGAATAGCACGTGTTACAATTCCTAATACTGTAGAATATATTGGTTTTAATGCATTTAACAGTAATAATTTAGATAATGTAAATATTGTTGGTGAAAATGTTAGTGTTGGAAATTGTGCTTTTGGAAATAAAGATAGTATTACAACACATAATTTACCAAATGATTATAGATGTGTTGATAGTTGTATTACAGGGAGTAATGATTTGTATGATGGTTTTGAATATAGTAACGGTCAATACAATTATTACTATATAGAAGATGATGGTTGGAGAGTGTCTTTAGCTGATAAAAATTCATCAGATCCTGTAACTTCAAAATTGTGTCCATTAGTTGATGAAAAACCAATAATATCAATGTCATATATGTTTGAAGACAGTAATACAACAAGTATTGACTTCAGTAGTTTTGATACTCGTGATGTTAAAGATATGAGTGGTATGTTTTATAATGTGAGTAATATAAAAGAATTAGATTTATCTACTTTTAATACCTCAAATGTTGAAGATATGTCATATATGTTTTATAATTCAAGTAATTTAGAAACAATATATACAAGTGATAATTTTGTAACTAGTAATGTTAATTATTCATATAGAATGTTTAGAAATACTAATAAATTAGTAGGTGGAAAAGGAACTATTTATAGTAGTGAACATATAGATAAAGCGTATGCTCATATAGATGAAGGAGAGACTAATCCTGGATATTTCACTAAAAAAGGAACTATTACTATAACACTTAATCCTAATGGTGGAGAAGTTACTAGAACTAAACTCTATTATAATGATAATGATGAAATTGGTTATTTACCAACACCAGTCAGAGAAGGAAAAGTTTTTGTGGGATGGTATAGAGATTTAGAATGTACTATGAAA
>CALCBO010000257.1 GCA_937897245.1 uncultured Caryophanales bacterium
TAATAGAAGATATATTTATTAATACTAATATTTATTTAGAAAACAGTCCTATTAAAGATATCTTAATAAAACATAATCTAGAAGAAATAGATTCCTTTTCCGAAGAAAACTTTAATAACGAAACATCTGGTATGTCCTCTCAAGGACATAATTTCTACTTAGATGAAAATAACAAAGTTTGCTGTGGAACAAGTACTCCTTTTATTGTATGTAATACAGATTGTAATAATACTATTCTTTTAAATATCTTTATTCATGAAATGAATCATTTAATAAAAGGTTATAAAAATGGATATGTAATATATCAAGATGATGAAGAAATCCATTATACTATTAGAAATGGTTTAAATATCTATGAATATAATTATGTCTATGAAGAGGATACTTTATATGAAACAGATTATTATGATACTTTAGATGAAGTTATTAATACTCTTCAAACTACTGAAATGTTAGAAGATATTCTCTTCTTAGATGGTATTATAGATAATTCTACTATTCAAAATTTTATTGATTCTATAGATAAAGAACAAGTAAAACACGATTTTGGTTATGAAAATGTTACTAAACTATTTAAACCTTTATGGCAAAATACTTACTTTAAAGAATTAATTGAAAATAATATTGTTGAAGGAAACATATCTATTATTGAAAATGAATTTAATTCTATTATGGGTAAAGATACTTTATTAAACTTAGCTGATATTTTAGATGATTTAGATGATATTAACAGTTTTAATAACAAAAAAGAAAGAGATAAAATGATTATTGATCTAAAAAGTATTATTAAAAAATGGAATAAATTAACTAAACAAAAGTCTTTTCAAAAGTAACTTTTTTTGATAAAATAATATGCGTTGAGGTGGTACTAGTGTTAAAAACAAAAGATATATTAGATGAAAAAGATAAAAGATTAAGAACAGTTAGTCATGAAGTTAAATTTCCTCTTACAAAAAAAGATAAAGATTTAATTAAAACTATGCTTGAATATTTACATAATAGTCAATTAAAAGAATTATCTGAAAAATATGACTTAAGACCAGGTATGGGAATGAGTGCTATACAATTAGGTGTTGCGAAAAGATATTTTGTAGTAGAATATGAACTAACTGATGCTGAAGTTGAAGATGATAAAAAAGAATTTGAAACTTATGTATTAATTAATCCTAAAATAATTAGTAATTCTATGGAAAAAATTTATGTTGAAGAAGGAGAAGGATGTCTAAGTGTTAATAGACCTGTTCAAGGTATAATTCCTAGATATGCTAGAGTAACATTAGAAGCTTATGATATGGATGGTAATAAGATTCAAGTAAGAGCAAGAGAAGACTTAGCTATTTGTTTCCAACATGAATTAGATCATTTAAATGGAATATTATTTATAGATTATATAGATCCTAAAAACCCATACAAAGGAAAAGACCAAATGCGAGGCATTTAGTCTTTTTTATTTATAAATATTTATGACAGAAGATATAGGAATAATATAATTTTTTTCACCAAGATGCATTAAATCATCATAGCAACAAATAAAACCCTAAATGTTTTACTTATTTGTTCAACAATTTCTTTCGCTTCTCTTTTAATCATTTTAATCACCTTTCAATATAAAGTATAGACTCCATTCCGAAAAAGTCAAAACGCTATAGAAAAAGACACCAAAGTGTCCTACAATAATTCTTCTCTATTCTCTAGTTTTACACTAACAAGTTTAGAAACACCTGATTCTTGCATAGTTATACCATATAAAGTATTAGCATACTCCATAGTCTTTTTCTTATGAGTAATAATTAAGAATTGTGTTTTATTCTTATAATGATTTAAATACTTACCAAACTGACTAACATTAGCTTCATCTAAAGCAGCTTCTACTTCATCAAATAAACAGAATGGTACTGTTCTTACATTTAATATCGCAAACAACAAGCTAATAGCCGTTAAAGTCTTCTCTCCACCCGATAATAAACTAATAGTAGTTAATTTCTTACCTGGAGGAGAAGCAACAATCTCAATTCCTGTAGTTAATAAGTCATCTGGATTAGTTAATTTTAAATCTGCATGACCTCCACTAAATAATTCTTTAAATACTTTTTGAAATTCATCTCTTATTAAATCAAAAGTACTCTTAAATTCTTCTCTCATAACTTCATCCATCTCATTCATAATCTCTAATAAAGAGTCTTCTGCCGTTAATAAATCTTCTCTCTGATTAGTTAAGAATAAATATCTATCATTTACTTTCTTATATTCTGAAATAGCCTCTAAATTAACCATTCCAATTCTTTTAATATTAGCTCTATAAGTATTAACTTTCATCCTAGCTTCATCTGGTTCTATATCTAATACATATTCTCTACTTGCTCTTTCATAAGTCAATTCATACTCACTAGATAATATTTCTAACATATTATCTAATTTAACATCAAATCTATTTATTTTAATATCTAATTCTCTAGCTTCTTTTTCAACATTTCTTAAATTACTCATCTTTAATTTATCATTAGCTTGATATTGTTCTAAAGTATCATGTAATTCATTAATCTCTTTTGAAATAGCTCTTAAATTTATTTCTATCTGTTCCTTATTAGCACTAACTTCATGATATTTACGTATTAATTCTTCTTCTAATTCACTAATAGAATTATTATTAATAGAATTTAATGATTCATACTCCTTAGTAATTGAAATCAATCTATTACGTATATCTGTTAATTCATTCTTTTTAGAATCATACTCTTCTTTTAATCTTACCTTTTCTTTAGAATTAATAAATAATCTTTCTTCTATTTTACTTATCTCTTCTTCTAAATCAACTAATTCTCTTTGTATCTCTTCTTCTTCTCTTTTTAATAACTGAGCTTTATCTTCTAAATGTTTTAATTCTTGTTTTAAAGCAATAGTACTTTTTCCTTTATATAAACTTCCTCCAGTTAAAGATCCACCTACATTTACTACATCTCCATCTAAAGTAATTATTTTATATCTAGCTCCTATTCTATGAGATAGTAAAGTAGCTGACTCCATATCAGTAGCTAATCCTACCATTCCTAATTGATTTCTAATAATATTATCATACTTTTTATCATAATTAACTAAATCTGCCATTACTCCTATAAAATCACTACTACTTTTTAATATTTGTAATGATTCATTATCCATATAACGTGGTTTAATTACATCTAAAGGAAAAAATGTAGCTCTACCTAAATGATTATCTTTTAAATATCTAATAGCTCTTTTACCTGCATCCTCATCATTAGTAATAATAAAATTCTTACAAGAAGCTATAGCTGTATTTAAAGCTCTTACATATTCTTCATCTATACTTATAATATTACCAATTGTATTATGTATACCATTTAAAGAAGTATTATTTAATACTTTACGTACAGCATTAGGCATATCTGAATTACGTTCTATTTCTAACTTTAAATTATCTATTTTATGACTAGTAGTAATAAACTCTTGATTATGAGTAGAATAATCATTAGTCAACATGTTCTTTTTTAATTTAGAATTCTGTAATTCTCTTTCTATATCTATTTCTTCTTGATTAATTGAAGTTGACTCTTTTAATATATCTTTTAATTCTTCTTCTATTACTGTAACATTACCTGCACATTTTTCTTTTTCTTCAATTAAACCTCTAATCTCTTCTTTTATCTCATCTTCTTCTTTAGTAGTCTTACTTCTTTCTTTTAAAAGATTTCTCTCTCCTGCCAATCTTTCTTTCTCTGCTGTAACACTTAATAACTCTTTATTCTTCTTTTTCTGTATCTCTTCTAATTCTAATAATCTTTTATTTAATTCTTCATTCTTCGCATCACTCTTACTATTATCATTAGAAATAGTTATTATTTCATTTTCTAATTTTTCTCTACGTACTTTAGCATTTTCCAACTCTTGATTTATATTTCCTATATCATAAGCTAATAATGCTACTTCATAATTATCTAATCCTTTTTTATTTTCTAAATATTCTTCTGCCCTCTCACTTTGTTCTTTCAAAGGACCTACTTGTATTTCTAACTCATGTATTATATCATTTACTCTATCTATATTATTATGAGTTCTATCTAATTTTCTTAAAGCTTCTTCTTTTCTCTTTTTATATTTTAATATTCCACTAGCTTCTTCAAATATTACTCTTCTATCATAACTTGAATTACTAAGTATTTTATCTACTTCTCCTTGAGATATTATATTAAAAGATTCTTTTCCCATACCAGTATCCATTAATAAATTATTTATATCTTTTAATCTACATCTTTCATTATTTAAATAATATTCATTTTCTCCACTTCGATATACTCTTCTTCTAATTGATATCTCAGTATAAGGAATATTTAAGAAATGATCAGTATTATCAAATACTAATTCTACTGAAGCTACATTTAAAGGACTTCTAGATTTAGAACCTGAAAAAATAACATCAGACATACTCCCATCACCACGTAATGATTTAACTGATTGTTCTCCTAATACCCAACGTACTGCATCTACTATATTACTTTTACCTGAACCATTAGGCCCAACAATACATGTTATTTTTCCATCTAAAGATAAATCTATCTTATCTGCAAAAGATTTAAACCCACTTGTCTTAATTTCCTTTAAATACATAAGCTTCACCCTACATCACATTATACAAGAACAAAAATCAAAAGTCACCTTTTGATTGCGTTTGGTCGTTACCTCCCAAACT
>CALCBO010000258.1 GCA_937897245.1 uncultured Caryophanales bacterium
TCGATTCACCTCTTAATCATGTTTTAGTTGAAGATAGACCTATGTGGAGTTGGGTAAAGGAAGATAAATATTTAAATGAGTATCATAATAATTTGAATAATTTGATTAGTAATTATTTTGATAATAATGAATTCGAAAATGAGGTAGATAGAGTCTATTCGGTTATTAAACCTTATATAGAATTAGATGTTAGTGCTTTTTATAATCCTAAACAAGTAGATAAGGCAGTTGAAACATTAAAGAAATTTTGTAATTATAGAGTAGATAGTATTCATTTACAGTTAGATGGTAAGTTAGATACTATTACTTCAAAACAGGATATAAATAGTAAGGTTGATGCATCTGATATTAATTTAAATGATTTAGGATTAGTTGTGGATGATAGTAGGAGGAAAAGATAAGGTAATATAATATATTATATTTTAGTTTTCTTTAATCACTTTGTTTTTTATTATTATAAATATAAAGAAGCTCTATTATTAGAGTGCTTTTTCTTTACAATTATTTACATTTTGTGTTGCTTTATTAATTGCAATTTACATAAATGATTTGTATAATTAGGTTAAGATATGAGGAGTGATTTGAGTGAAAAAGATTAGTTTATTTTTAGTTTTTGTATTAAGTTTTATGTTGATGCCAATAAGTATATTTGCGATGGAATCTAATGTCGTAATTGAAGGTATTAGCAAAGTTAGTGTTGAAGGTAGTGCAGAAGAAAAAGCAGAAGCATCAATTGAGGGGACCAGTTTAAATCTAAATTTATTATTTCATGATGTAGGTGATTCAGTTACCTATAAATTAACAGTTAATAATAAAGATAATAAAGATTATAATTTAGCTATTGATTCAGATGATGAATATGTTTCATATTTGGTTGAAAATTCTGTAGTAAAGGCTAATGGAACTACTGATGTAGTTATAACAGCTAAGTATAGTAAACAAGTTCCAGTAGATCAAAAAGGAAAAGAAATATCTAAAGTTGTTAAGGTAAAAGTGAGTGATGAAAAAGGTAATGTTGTAAGTAAGGTTTTAAGTAATCCAAAAACAGGACAAAGTATGTTTTTAGTTTTAGCGTTATTGGTAGGGATTATTTTAATAACTGTTTTAGTGGTAAGAAATAAGAAGGTAAAAGCATTAGTATTAATACTTTCTATTATGTTATTACCATTTGGAGTTTTTGCTTTAGAAAATTTAGTTTTAACTATTAATGCAACTTATGTGATTGTTGATGATGGTATTGTTTATACATCTGATTTAGTAATACATAATTCTTTTACTGGAATTGCAGATAAAGAAATTGTTCTTGGGGAGGCTATTCCAAATAATATAACTAGGTATTTTACTGCAAAAGATGCTATGGATGCTTGGAAAAATAAGACTTCTGATGGTAATAGTAGACCATTTTGTTTGAAACTTGTTTTAGATAATGATGTAGTAGTTGAGAGTTATATAGTATTTGATGTTACTGAAGAGATGGTTGCTAATAATCCAGGTATGGTTACTGGTGAATATACTTTAAAAGTTGAAAAAGTTTTTGACGAAGTTAGTGATATGTGTGTAAATGGTACTGATCCATGTTCTTCACTACAATATAATGGTAATCTTGGAATAATAAGAGGTGCTTTTGGAAATAATTATATGAAGAATTGGGGAGATGATGATATTTATTGGTCTGTTTCTAACTTATTTGTTGATCCTGATTCTAATGGTTATATTTCAGTTGGTGATAATAGTGGTGATGATGAAAGTAATTATTATTGTCATACTTCTGGAAATGGAATAATTGGTTGTTATTCTGCTAATGAAGGTGACCATTAATTAGAAATATAAGTAATGAGATGTTTATTTCATTACTTTTTGCTAATATTTATAATATAAAGTAGGTGTATATGTGAAAAATATATTATATGTTTAATGATTTTTCCTTTTGTAGTTGATGTAAAAGAGTATTGTGAAGTAGTAAAAGGTAATGCTAATAAGCCTGGTGCTGAATTAAAATGTGGTACTGAGAGTTTTTACCTAGTATCTAGTTCAGCTAATAGTGTATAATTACTATCTAAGTATAATTTATTAGTTGGTGATAAGATTGATGTAATTGATATTAATTATAGTGATTTTGAGGATTCTGGAGCGTCAGAAGAAGAATATTGTATGCAAGTAGGTTTAAGTGCTGGTTATCATCCATATTATACTGCTATGATGTATGAATATAATAATTTTGGTATTGATTATTCGGGAGATACAAAGTGTCGTATATATGAAAAAATAAATTATAATCGAGTACGTCAAGATGAAAGAGCGGTTGGTACTAAGTTAGTTAATGGTAAATCAGTTCTTCCATTATATGGTATTGTTTATATGAATCCTTATTGGGGATATGAATATATTCATGATGATGAAAGATATGATTTTGAATATGATAATAGAGGTAATTTGATAATAGAAACTACTCCTTTTGGAAAATATCTTGATGGATATAAAGATGAATTAAATACTCAAGGAATTGAAGCATCTAAAGTATCATTCATTACTTTTAATAGAACATTAAGCTTATTAGAAGAAGTTTATGGACATCATATAGATGTTGATCTTGAATATGATAATAATCCTAATGATCCAGTTGGTCATTATACAGGTAAGATGGATATTACAAGATATGCTAATAATAATGAATGGATTTATGGTACAACCTATTGGTTAGGTAGTGGCTTTTGGGGGGATGTTGATAATTATCATCAAGATCGTAATAATGATTATTATATTTCAAATGAAGGAATGTTATGTGCGATAGGTCGTGGAGACTGTATTTATCTTCCATATCCTATTGGTAATGGTATTAGACCTTTAGTTACAATTACTAGAAATGATATAAAATATAAGATTAATACTAAGACTGATGGAAATGGTACTATTGAAGTTGTTAGTACAGCTTCTGGAAATGAAACAATACAATTTAGAGTAACAGCTAATGCTGGATATAAATTAGGTTCTTTGATTGTTACTACAGATTCTGGAGAGACTGTTGAATTTGATGAAGGTTCAATTGTTACTAATCCAGATGGTACTATAAGTATTGATAAAAATGCATTTAAGATGCCATTTGAAAATGTTACAATAGAGGCTAAATGGGTTAAAAATTCTAAAGATATTGTGGTTAATCCTAAAACAGCTAGACAATTATTTGTATATAATATTGTTATTATAATGGTTGTAGGTACGGGTGTTTATGTATTTAAAAAGAAAAGAAAAAGTAATTAGGTAGAGTTTATCTCTACTTTTTTCTTATATTTTGATAATATGTGTTACAATAATAGTATAAGATAGTTGGAGTTGAGTATAGATGAAAAAGTTTATTTTAGTATTTATTATTATATTTAGTTTATTATTAGTTGGAGGCTGTAGAAAGAGTAAATCTACTGCTGAAATAGGTAATGAATATGATTTAGATATAGATGTTGAAGAAGGAAGATTTCAAATTATTTGTGTTAATAGTTCAAATGGAAAAATGGGTGAAGAATATACTACTATTGAGACTACTAATTATGATGAGTATCAGTATATGATTAATAAAAAAGTAAAAACTATTAATAAATATGAAACTGATGATGAATATAAAAAGTTTAAGAAAAAGTATTCTGAAGTTGAATTAGAAAATACAGATACTACTAAATATAAATATAAGTATTATGATAAAGATAGAGCATTTGTTTGGGTTTCAATGGAAGAGATTGATAAGTCTTTGTATGTTGGTAAAGAAGATACTATATTGGCTCAATACTATATAATACAACATAATAATGATAAATATAAATGTGCAATAAAAGGAGTTAGTTTAAGTGATTTAGGTTTTTGATTGTAAAATATAGTTATTTTTGATAGACTATATTTGAAGATAGAATAGATAAGGGATGTGTTATATGGAAATTACTTTTTTGGATTTTATTAATAATATGTTTAGTATGCCTAGTTTGTTTGTAATAACTCTTTTATTATCTGTTATTATGTTTATTAATGGTTGTTTGGACGTTCCTAATTCAGTTGCTACTTGTGTTGCAACTAGAAGTATTGGTCCTAAGAAAGCATTGATTTTGGCAGCTATATTTGATTTTTTAGGTTTGTTAATAATGACTTTGATTAGTTCGAAAGTAGCAGAAACGGTTTTTAATATCGTTAATTTGAATTACAGTGTTGAATATAATTTAATTACTTTATGTAGTGCATTAGTGGGAATTACTTTATGGTGTTTAATTTCATGGATTTGGGGAATACCATCTAGTCAATCACATGCAATGTTAGCTGGGATAACTGGAGCAGCTATTGCTTTACAAGGTTTTTCTGGTGTTAATTTTGCAGAGTGGAAAAAAGTTATATATGGTTTAATCTTTGTTAATTTAATTGCTTTTTTATTAGGATTTCTTATTACAAAAATTATTGAAAAAGTTTGTATATATATGGATAGGCGAAAGACTAATAAATTCTTTCAAGGAACTCAAATATTTGGTGCTTTAATGTCTTGTTTTATGAATGGATCGCAAGATGGGCAAAAGTTTATGGCAATATTATTTTTAGGTGTAGTTTTATC
>CALCBO010000259.1 GCA_937897245.1 uncultured Caryophanales bacterium
AAGGCTCAGATGCCAAAAAAAGAACAATTTTTAGCAGAGTACATAAGTAATAACATTAAAACAGTTATAAAGTCTTCTATTCAAAAATTATCTAAAGATACTGGTATTAGTACAGCAACCATTGTTCGATTCTGCCAAGAAATTGGGGTTGATGGATTTAGTGAATTAAAATTAGAACTAGCTGCACTACAGTTACCCAAAGAACCTGCTGAATATGATGAAATAGATATTGGAGAAGATGTTATTTTAGTAGATATAGAATGCTAATTTAAAAGACGGAAACAATGTTTTTTATTGTTTTCTCTTTTTTTGTGAATCAAGATATGTTATAATGTTTAAGTAGATATATTAGGAGGTTTACTCAAAATGATGGATAAAGTAAAAAAATGGTTTTTTGAAGAAGATTCAGAAGAAGAATACGAAGATGTTGAAATAGATACAGAAGAAACAGCAAAAACAAGTATGTTTGAAAAAGCAAAATCTACTCGTACAAGTGATGCTGTAAAAGCTTTAAATGCAAATAAAGATAGCCATTTAATCTTATTTGAACCAAGAGCTTATAGTGAAACTCAAGATATTGCTAATTACTTAAAACAAAAAAGAGCAGCTGTTGTTAATTTACACCGTTTACAGAAAGAACAATCTAAACGTGTTATTGATTTCTTAAGTGGTGTTATTTATGCAATAGAAGGAGATATCCAACAGATTGGTCCAAAAATTTTCTTATGTACTCCTAAAAACATTGGAGTATCAGGAAATATCACAATGGATGATTCAGAAACTGAAGAATAATAAAGTATTAGCATAGCTAATACTTCTTTTTTCATGTTAGAACATTTTAAGAAGATTATTGATTATGTTGATCAAGCGTCAAATAAACAAAGATTAATACTTACGAAATTTTTAAATCCCCATGAATTAGATATTGTGAAGAAAGTTGTTGGAAAAGGTGATGTAGCTTATCATGAATATGGTGGTTTTTTCAATGCTGAAAATAAGAGAGTCATATTATGTCCTGATTTTTATGAGATAAAGAAAGAGGATTTTGAAGTCGTTGTTGTTGAAGTGATTTATAACGATCATTTTGGGAAACTAGCTCATAAAGATATTTTAGGAGCTTTGATGAATCTTGGAATAAAAAGGGATTGTATTGGCGATATTGATGATAAGGGAAGATTATGTTTTGCTTGTCTGAAATCAAGTTATGAATATATTAAAGATAATTTGAAGCAGATCAAGAAGAGTAAAATGAATTTAAGAATTATAGAAGAAGAAGTAGAGATTAAAAGAGAATATACTCAAAAACAATTTATTATATCTAGGCATTATCTCATTTAATTTTACATTAAGTGCTATTCTAAATTCAGTAGGTGTATCAAATCCAATTCTTCTATGTATATAATGATTAAGTATCATTATTTCAAAATCTTCTCTATTTACATGAGTTGATAATGGATAATCAAAATTAAATATTGTACTCCTACTACCACTAGCAAGTCCATATATATTAGTTTTTTCTTCTTTACCGAAGTTACATATTGAATCCATTAGACTTTTTAGTGTTGGAGGCAAATCACAATTAGTTGGTAACCATGGTGTTATCAGATATGGAAATATCATCATTAATCTCCTCCTTACTTTCAATGTAATTTTCTACTTCTTTTTCAGTTGTAGGAATTCCATCATAATATTTTACTTCAATATTAGTACCAAATTTTTTATTAATTTCATCAATTGCTCTTTTTCTAGGCTCATATCTAGAATATCTACTTGCAATTGTTCCTCCTAGACTTGCTGTCATTTCATCCTGTATTAGTCTTTCTTTTTTCTGTTCTACTAGATTAGCAATTCCAATTAGTCTAAAGAATTCCGCCCATTCTTTCTCTAAATGTATATCAATTTTATCAGCCACAAATGGAGCTGGCTCACAAATTGCTTGTACATCATCTAAATCAAGTGTATCATAAGCAAGTACTGTTTCAACATTTCCATCATATTGATTAAGTAAATCTTCTACTGTTCTTTTTTTATCAGAATTAGTTATCCAAATTCTAGGTGTCTTTTGTTGTGCTATATTAATATCAATTACTTTTTTACAATTTGCTATCCTCTCTGCATTTTGATATATATCCATTAAAAGTGGATATCTTCCATTATTATCATACATAATAACAAATTCTCCCTCTTTTAATGTTCTAGTATATCCATTTCTTGCTATTACTTGTATTGTTCTCGGTCTACCATATACATCAAGTGTACCTCTATTATTATAAGGTAGTGCTATAACTCCCATGACTTCATCTTTAAAAAAGGCTACAGATCCTTTTCTTAATAACTGTTTATTTAAATATGATACATCAATAAATTCTGGTAAATTAGTAAATTCAAATACATTTTCAGCTAGAGTTAATAATTGCCTTAAATACATCTGATATGTTAAGAAATTAGATATTTGAGAATTAACAAGTTTCTTTTTCATAATATAACTCCTTTCTTATAAATAAAATAGAGAGGGATTTCTCCCTCCCTATTGGGGTGATATAATTTAGGCACTTGGAGCATTTACAACTCTAAT
>CALCBO010000260.1 GCA_937897245.1 uncultured Caryophanales bacterium
CTATAATTATTTTGTTTATATTAGATAAATTTTCATCTTTTATTTTTTTTAATATCTCAATTATTTTTTCTTCCTCACTTATCTTTACCGAACTATGATTAAAAATTAAAGCATTATTTATAATCTCATAAGTTGCATTTTTATTAACTTCCTCTATTTGATTATATACTTTATCTTTATAGTATAATTTTTCAAGTTTATTTCCATCTAAATTTTCAAGTTTAAATATTACTTCATTTTTACCTCTTAAAGATGGAATTGAAAACAGTTTTCTTTTTATATATAATGCTCTTTCTAGTTTATTTAACCTCCAGCCTTTAGTTCCATAAGTTATAACTTCTTCCAACTCTTCAATTATTTTATTAATAATAGGATCAACAGAATCGTTAATTGCTTGATTCAAATCATCTTCATTAGTTAAATGAGTTGCTTCAAATATTATTTTCTGTAATCTTAATTCTTTACGTCTATTTTCTAATGGAGTTTTTTTCGCAATTAATTTAGCTTTTTCTTCCTTTTTTCCTTCTCGACTTAGTTTTCCAATTTCTTTTCCCATATCAGCAAGTGTCTTACTAATAGTTTCTAATTCAGAATCTATTTGAGAACTAATAGCTTGTGGATCATCAACTTCAGCTAATGGTAATAAAATATTATTTACGTTAGAATCTATTCCATTTACAATTGCAGTTCTACCTTGATATCTAGCTGATTTTTCAGCATCTCTACCAATTATAAATTGACCTTTTTTCTCAACTAACTTACCATCCTCTACAAATAACTTAGGTTTATCACCTTCAACAGGATCTAACAAATGATAAATAACATAATCTGCACCAGCATCAAATTCATGTTGATTTTTTGGAAGACGACCTATCACTTCAATAATCCTATATCCAGAATCAGCCATATTACCATCATATTCATTAAGATTTAAATCCGTAATAGAATCATGTGAAGCATTATAGAATAAAGGTATACCAGTTAAATCACCATCAAACACTCTTTCTTCAACACCAGCATCTGATATGAATAAATATTTTCCAGTATCATACCAACTATCTATAACTTTTCCATACATTCTCTGAACAGCAGTTGATGATATTTGTGAAACTCTAGACAATAATGTTTCTAAATCAGGATCATCTTCATATAACTGATCGATATCAAATACGGAATCCAAACCACTCATCTCTAATAATTTTTCTAAATTAGTTGAATCCCATTTTAACTCTAATGGAGGTTCAGAATAATGTTCATTATAGGCATCTCTAAACTCATCATTCTCAGAGTACAACATTTTAATTACATCAAAAGTATGTATATAATCTAATGACTTATCTTCAATAGATTTAAGCGCATTTTCTAATTCAGAATTTGCTATAAATTCTTGATTCATATCACGTTGAAGTTTAAGAATATTACCTAATATATTTTTCTTTTCTATATCAGATACATCAATTTTCATAGCACGTTGAACATCTACTACTTGATGTTTTAAAGCCCCTTCATATTCTCCAGGAGAACCAGTTTTAACACGACCATCAATATAAATATGGGTCGTACTACCATCTTCATTAGTAACTTCATACATCATACCAGTAGCAATGCGACTATCTCTAAATAATTGTGGATTATCAGGTAAAACAAAATCTCCACTTGGTCCACCTTCATAATGATACAAATCTTCAGCTAACCTCTTCCAATCATCACTAGTTTCCAATGGATTAGTTTCAATTGACTCTAAAATAGAATCTTGGTTGGAATGATTATCAACATTATTTGAAGCATTATTATTATTTGAATCATCGATAGAACTAACTTGAATGCTATCTACCGGTTCCATATTAAAATCATTAAAATCAGTTAATCTTCTAATATTTCCATTTTCATCTTTTAGAAGCATTACTACTTCTCCATTATGCATAACAACAGTTTGTAAAGTTTTTATTGCTGGATTAACTGCCTGCAATTGACTATGTACACTATCATATTGAATAATGTCTTGAAGCGAAAGATTTAAACCAGGCTCCCTAATATGATTCTCTTCTTTTACTTCATCCGATAAATGATTAGTAATAGTATTAGCTGCTTCTTCAGAAGATACTACTGGATGAGTATGCGCAATACTTACAAAATCACATCCTTGAGATAAAGCACTGTTTAAAGTTGCAACCAATTTATCATTATCAACACTTGTAGTTCTATTATCTATTCCTTCAAATTTAGTACAATCAACCATATCATGTACTACATAAGCCATTACATTCCCTTCATTATCATACATAGTTTGACCAACTAATAAATACGAATATTCAAAAGCAGTATCTGGATTATTTAATACAGAATTTAATGAATTAATTTTTTCAATTACTGAATCACTTAAAGCAACTGGTGTTGTATCAGTATCAAACATTACTGGAGCAAGTGGTGTATCAGTAATATCTAAAGCCATTCCATTTGCTTTTAAATCATTCTCCCTAAGAACTTCTAAACTAGCTTCCATAATAGGATCAAACCTTGAATCAGTAAGAATTCCATTATTCTTAACATCTTCAATTGAACGATATCCAACATTTGTAGAAGTACTATCATTTGAATTAGCACTTGACTGTACTGCATAATTGTTCTTTAATTGTTCCTTCAAATTATAATATTCTTCTATATCAACATTACCTTGAATAAAATCAAAACATGAATCAAAATCAATTGGTAATACTTGTACATTTTCATTATTAATTCTAGCTCTTACCTCATCCACTTTATCAGCTGGTACAAGTACAGCCTTTATATCATCAACATCTAATTGATCAGCAACATATAATCTATTATTTGCATCTACACCATCATCAACAACATCAGAAGATGTCGCTATGTATAAATCAAAATCATCCTTAGAATCTCCCAAAAAGAGTCTAGTTCCAAGTAAATCAGCAAAAAATTGCACTTGAGAATTTAAATGTTTCAGTTGATCATTACCTTTTCTAAAATCATATGAAGCTCTCTTAATACGTGATAGTTCCATACCACTATCCTTCATTTTATCCAAACTCATCAAGCCATTTTGCATAATACTTTCTAAATTACTTGAACCTGTATCATGGAACAAATCAATGTGATTTTCACATATATAATTAAATGTTTCTGGATAAGTTAATAATAAATTTGCCATACCAAATCTAATTCTAGAAGCTATAGCTAAATCATCAGTAGTAATAAATGCTAAACTATCTAAAGTATAATCACCAACTTTACCACGATAAAGAATATCCTCTAACTGTTGTTTAACAGTTTCATTTGGTGCTAAATCAATCATTAACTGTGCTGTAGTTCTATATTTTAAATCACTACGAAGAGATTCTAAATCAAAAAGAGACCCAGCATACATATACTTATCATAATCAAAATCAGAATTATTAGCTAAATACCCAAAAGAGCTAATTGGAACAGTATCATACATTTTAAATTTAATTGCACTAATCTTCAAATAAGGACTATAATCAACATCATCTATAGGATCATGCATTAAAGTAGGATCTACTTGTTTATCAATAACTGAGGTATATCTATCATTCCAAGAAGATAAAACTAAATCACCATCTCCTGAAATACCAGTCAAACTCATGGCATGAGAACCTAAACGATAATAATAACTATTATCTGAACGCATTTCTATTCCACCTGCAGAAATAATAAATTGTGACTCAGGATGAGAAAGAATAAAATCCATAAAATCCAAAGGATTTGCAGTTTGATTAGAATCAGTATACTCATGTACATAATCCTCAACAGAATACTGAAAACCTCTATCACCGAAGAAATCGCTAAAATACTGTCCAGAAGTATTAGTACCTGCAGAATCTTTAAATATTGTATTATCAGTTATATTTCCACCAGATGCTTTACTATAACGATGTAGATATATATCAAAAGCTAAAGCTTCAACATTTAAACGTTTATTACCGGCTTCATCGATACGATACATATCATATCCAAAACGATGTCTAAATGCTTCTTCAGCATTTTCTTGATTGCTCATCATTAACATAAAGTTATTAGCTTGAGCCATATATCCACAGCCACCCCTAGCATAATGATTAGCAAGTTTAAACTTGGTTAAATCATCAGAACCCGGAAAATATCTTTCGGCCAATAAATATAAAGTATCTCCAACAACATCAGTCTTATTAGGTGAAAAAATCTTACTACGCATATGATCACTTACATCACTTTGATTACCACCATAAACCTCATCATTAAATAAATCTTGAGAAGCATTAAATCTTGTTGGACTAGCAACCTCATCTGCAGTTTCAAATACTCTAGTTGGATTTACTTGATAAGCTAAAGTTCTAACACTTTTATGAAAATCTACCAAATCAAAATCCCCTTGATGATTATCAATCATTTCTGCCAGTATATCAGTGGTAGCTGAAATATCACCTTCAGCTTCAATTAATCTCATAGCATAATCATTAATTTGTTCATCTGTCAAAGCAGGTAAAGAGACACTTTCACGAATAGGATTAACACTATCATTAACAATTTTATCGAAACAATTACTATGCAATTTACCTAATCTAACTTCTAATCTCCTATCAGCAAAAGAACTAATATAATCTACAATATCTGATGGCATACCATGAGGTGCCTCT
>CALCBO010000261.1 GCA_937897245.1 uncultured Caryophanales bacterium
TACTAAAGATAATACACCAGTAAAAGAATTAACTAAAGAAGAAACTAAAAATACTAATTATGAATCTTTAGGAGAAGAAGCTACTAGTATATTAGAAAAAGAAGAAATAACCAAAGAAGAAGAAAGTAGAGTAAAAAGAATTTATTTAACCCTAACAGATTTCTTATTTAATGGGGGTAAAATAAATGGTAAAACATTTGAAGATTTAACTATAGAAGCAAAATCTAAGTGTTATGATATCTATTTAAAATTATCTAATTTAATGGAAGAAAAATTCCCTAATTATAAAGAAGAATTTCCTAAAAAAGCCAAAGAAACAGTATCTAATTTAAAAGATAAAATGACTGAATTAAAAGATAAAATAAAAAATGAATATCGTGATTTTGTAGGTGAAGAACAATATCAAATATTAGAAGATTCTTTTAATGAAGACAAAGGTAACTTAGAAGATGTTTACGAAACATATAAACCATATATTGATAATGCTAAAGAAAAAGCTAAAGGGGCTTATCAAAAGGCTAAAGAAAAAGCTTCAAATTGGTATCAAGAATATAAAGAAAGCAATGAATAACATGAAAAGTGTTGGAGTTTTAACATTAGGTTGTAAAGTAAATACCTATGAATCTGAATATATAATTAATGAATTAAAAAAAGCCGGATACCAAATAAAAGATTTTACTGAAATATGTGATGTTTATATAATTAATACTTGTACTGTAACTAATAATAGTGATTCTAAATCTCGTAAAATGATTAGACAAGCTATTAAAAGAAATCCTCATGCTTGTGTTGTCGCCATGGGCTGTTTTATCGCTGCTAATCCTGATATCGAAATAGCTGGTTTAGATATTATTATTGGGAATAAAGATAAGTCTAAGATAGTATCTTTATTAGATGAATATTTTAAAAATAAAGAAATAATAAAAAAAGAGTATACTAAAAGATTAACTGAATTTGAAGACATGTATATAGATACTTTTCCAGGTAGAACTAGAGCTTTTGTAAAAATACAAGATGGATGTGATAACTTCTGTAGTTATTGTATTATTCCATTTGTTAGAGGAAAATGCCGTAGTAAAAAAGAAGATAAAGTAATTGATGAAGTAAAAGCTTTGGTAAATAATGGTTATAAAGAAGTAGTTTTAACTGGTATTCATACTGGTAGTTATGGAGTAGACTTAGAAACTAATTTTGCTCATCTATTAAAAGAATTAGTAAAAATAAAAGGTTTAGAAAGACTACGTATTTCATCAATTGAGACTACTGAATTAAATGATGAAGTATTAGAAATATTAAAAGAATCTAAAGTCTTAGTAGATCACTTACATATTCCTATTCAAGCTGGTTCTAATGAAATATTAAAAGCTATGAATAGAAAATATGACTTAGACTATTTCTTTAATAAAATAAAAGAAATACGTACTATTAGACCAGAAATTGCGATATCTACTGATGTTATAGTAGGTTTTCCTGGAGAAGATGAAGATTTATTTCAAGAAACAATTAATACATGTCGTAAACTAGAGTTTTCTAAAATTCATGTTTTCCCATATAGTGAAAGAAAAGGTACTAAATCATCTAGAATGAATAATAAAATACCTGGGGGAGAAAAGAAACAAAGAGCTAGAAGATTAATAGAAGTATCAAAAGAATTAGAAGTAAATTACATGAAAAAATTCTTAAATAAAGAAGTTGAAGTATTAATAGAAGAGTATAAAGATGGTTATAGTTATGGTCATACATCAAACTATTTATATGTAAAAATAAATGAAAAACTAAAACATAATAACATATACAAAGTAAAAATAACATCAATTGACTACCCATATTGTATAGGAGAAAGCCTTTAGAACTTTACCAAGTATGGTAAAGTTTTGTTTTGTTTTAATCACCTTGAAAAATGAACTAACAAATGGTACAATAAAAAATAGAATACAATACAATTAAGGTAGTGATTAAATGTTTAGTCGTAAGTTTTCTAATACAATACGAAGAAAAAAAAGATTAATTATTAGTACCATTATATCTATAATACTTATTCTTGGAATAGGATATGCTAGTTTTTATAGTGATTTTTCTATTAATGGATTATTAGATGTTAGCGGGTACAAACAAACTCTATACAATGTTTTAAAAAAAGAGGCTAATAGTGGTGGCTTAGCTAGAAAATATACAGGTGAACATGCTGATAGTATGGATTCAACTAAATCAACTAAAGATATATATCATTGGTATGCTACTAATAATACTGAAGGAGATGCTATTCAAGAAAAAAATAATGTAATCTTTGCAGGACAATGTTGGAGAATATTAAGGACAACAGATACTGGTGGTGTAAAACTAATATATAATGGTGCTGTAACTAATAACAATTGCACTAATCCAAATGCCTATCATGTCGGATATTCATATAGAACAACCCATTCTTTAGATTCTGATTACTGGTATGGAACTGACTATGAATTTCATCCTGAAACAGGAAGATTTACTTTAGGAGGAGACGTAACACATACAGTTTGGAGTGATACAACATATGAGAATTTAATAGGCAAGTATACAATCAGAAAAGAGAATGAAACAGATGATAATCATGAAGTATATTTAATTGAATCTTATAAAGATTCTACCACTGCCAATGTTTTACTTATTAATTCTAGTAGAACTAGTGATGGAATAGGTGCACTAATGTACAATGAAGACCATCAATCATTAAGTGATACCGGATATATGTATGGTGAAATATATGAAATAAAAAGCGCCTCATTTCTAGGAAGTAATATTGTACAAATGTTTAGCACAAAAAATGACACTAAAAGTAATACTAGTAACACTTCTCAATGGTATGCTGATGATGTATCATATGATTCAAGTACTGGAAAATATTCATTAGTAAATCCATATCAACTATCATCAACAAGTGATTATTCAGTATTAGAAGGGAAGTATTCTTTTTTTAACAATGATTCAACCTATACTGATAGTAATGTTAATTATATCATTTCTGCTCAAGAGACATCCTCATCGGTTTATTCACTAAACCTATCAGGTGGCAAGACAGCTTCTACTGTAGTTATGGTAGTAGGAGATTCAATTACAGAAGGAACTAACACTTGTACAATTAATAATCCATCACAGTTAACATATAGTGATTTAAGAAGCAGCGTAAACACTAATAAAAAAATATATGCCTGTCTTGGTAGTAGTGATACTTGTGCCCAACCAATTTATATAAAAAACTTCTATTTTTATGGTGCATATGTATATACTAACGTCAATTATAAAAATAAAAAGATGCTTGGTAAGAATTGGAATGGAACCAGTATTACCGATACTATTCTTGTCAGAAATGATGAAATATCAAAGAATTATCTTAATTACCAGGATTATAAATATACTTGTAATTCTTCAAGTGATACTTGTAGTGAATCAAGTCTAAAAAAAATTTATAATTTAAGTGATAGTTATTATTATCTAGCTAATTTTGCTTATATGGCATCATCAGTTACTTGGGACGGAACAGAATATACACTACAAAACCCTCTAGAATATGATACCAATTATAATGTTTCAAAAAATTATCGATTCTATTGTTTAGAACCTTATAAAACGAAATGTAGTGAAATTGCCTATATAGTTAATCCAAATTCAAGTTATATTTCTTTCAAAAACGGTATAACAACTCTTGATGAAGCTTTAGCAGATATGATGGAAAAGAATATTCATGATTCATCCATTAAATTTGGAATAGATGCTTGGTATAAAAAGTATATTTTACCTTATGATAATTATATAGAAGATACAATTTATTGTAATGACAGATCAATTCTATCTCTTGGGAGTTGGGATCCTAGTAATAATAGTTCAGATGAAGTAAGATATAATAGCTTCAATCTAGAAAATGATTTAAGCTGTACTAAAGAAACAGATAAGTTTAGTATTTCTAATAATAAAGCCCAACTTACTTATAAAGTAG